>DATABT010000440.1:0-2021 GCA_036259455.1 Longimicrobium sp.
CGCGCCCGGCGCGTGCGCCTCCGCCGGCGCGGGCGCCACGGCCAGCGCGGGCCCGGAGCCGCCCATCCGTCCCTGGTGCTCCATCAGACCCTCCGCGGGCGCTGCAGGTACACGGCAAAGAGGATGATGAGCGCCTTGAACGCCAGCGCCCACGGGTACGGGATGAGCAGCATGTTGAAGCTGGTGGCGATCACCTGCATGATCAGCGCGCCGATCACCGTCCCCACCAGCGTGGCGCGGCCGCCGCTGAGCAGCGTGCCGCCCACCACCACCGCGGCGATGGCGTCCAGCTCCGCGCCCTGGCCGATCCTGGCGGCCGCGCTGGCGCCAAGGCGGCTGGCCTCCACCAGTCCGGCGAGACCCGCGAGCACCGCGCTCAGCACGTAGACGGAGACCACGGTGCGGTTGACGGGAACACCCGCCAGCCGCGCCGCCGGCGCGTTGCCGCCCGCCGCCAGCACGTACCGCCCGAACGGCGTGGCGCGCAGGAGGAAGATGGAGAGGGCGACGACGACGGCGGCGATCAGCACCTGCACCGGCACGGGACCCAGGTGGCCTCGCCCCAGGACCAGGAAGCCGGGGTCGTTGATGGTCAGGAGCGCGCCGTCGCGGTTGATGATCTGCGCCAGCCCGCGTCCGCCCAGCAGCGTCGCCAGCGTGACGACGATCGCCTGCACCTTGAAGTAGCTGACGAAGGCGCCGTTCAGCAGCCCCACGGCGGCGGAGACCAGCAGCGCCAGCGGGATGGCGACCAACAGCCCCTGGTCCACGGTGACCGCCGCCACGGCCGCGGAGATGGCCATCACGCTGCCGACGGAAAGGTCCACGCCGCCCGTGGCGATCACGAACGTCATCCCCACCGCCACCAGGAGCGTGACGGAGAGCTGCAGCAGGACGTTCCAGAAGTTGCCCGTGGTGGCGAAGTTGGGCGTGAAGATGGAGTTCGCGACGACGAGAACGACGAGCGCCGCCAGCGCGCCGCCGGTGGGCCCCAGCGCGCTCCACCAGCGCGCCGCCGTTCCCCCGGCCGCGGGGCGCGCGACTGCCGTTGCCTGCATGGCTCAGCCCTCCAGCGTGGCGGGGGCCGCGGCCGCGCTGCCTTCGGCCATGGCGTGGATGATGGACTGCTGCGAGATGCCGCCGCCGCGCAGCTCGGCCACGTTCTGCCCGTCGCGCAGCACGACCACGCGCGAGCTTCCCTCCACCAGCTCCTCGAGTTCGGACGAGATCATCAGCACCCCGAGGCCTTCCCCGGCCAGCTCGTTGATGAGCGCCTGGATCTCGGCCTTGGCGCCGATGTCGATGCCGCGCGTGGGCTCGTCCAGGATCAGCAGCGCGGGGTGCATGCACAGCCAGCGCGCCAGCAGCACCTTCTGCTGGTTGCCGCCGGAGAGCTCGCGGATCTTCTGGTCGGCGCTGGTGGCCTTGATCCCCAGCCGCTTCATGAACTGGTCGACGATCTCGCGCTGCTTCGCCCGGTCGACGACCCCGGCGCGCGTCAGCGTGGGCAGCGCGGCCAGGGTCAGGTTCTCGCGCACGGAAAGCTCGGGGATGATCCCCTCGCCCTTGCGGTCCTCGGAGACGAAGGCGATGCCGGCGCCGATGGCGTCGTCCGGCGTCCGCGGATCCAGCCGCTTGCCGTCCAGCTGGATGGTCCCCTCCTTCGCCGGGTCCGCGCCGAAGATGGCGCGCGCCGTCTCCGTCCTGCCGGAGCCGAGGAGTCCGGCGAGCCCCAGGATCTCCCCCTTCTTCACGTCCAGCGACACGCCGCGCAGCTTCTGGCCGCGGCGCAGCCCCTCCACGCGCAGCAGGGGCGCGTCGCTGTCCGCCTCCGCCTGGTGGTGCCCGAAGCCGGTCGTCCCCTGCCGCAGCGCCTCGCGCGGCTTGCCCAGCATAAGGCAGACGAGGTCCAGCCGCTCCACGTCGCGCAGGTCGTGCGTGCCCACCAGCCTGCCGTCGCGCAGCACGGTGACGCGGTCGCAGACGGCGTACAGCTCGTCGAAGCGGTGGCTGATGTAGAC
>DATABT010000441.1:0-4526 GCA_036259455.1 Longimicrobium sp.
TCCGGCGCCCAGCCGGTCGGCCGCGCGCTGGACCGCTGGCGCGCACTCCTCGCGGCCACGGCGATGCAGACGGCGGTTCACGCGCGGCAGGTGCACGCGGCCGACATCTGGATCCACCGCGAGACAGGCTCGCCCGGCATCCTGGTCATGGACGGCTTCGACGGCCACGTCACGGACCGTGACTGTGTCCTCCTCTCCGTCGGGGTGGCGGACTGCGCGCCCGTCTCCATCGTGGACCCGGAGATGCGCGTCCTCGCCCTGGTGCACGCGGGGTGGCGGGGGACGGCGGCGGGGATCGTGGAGCGCGCCATCAACCGCATCGTGGATAGCTGGCAGAGCGCGCCGGAGCGGCTGTGGCTGCACGCCGGCCCGGCCATCTGCGGCGGGTGCTACGAGGTGGGGCCGGAGGTGCACGCCGCCGTCAATCCGCACCTTCCCGTCCCCTCCACCAACACGCCCATCGACGTCCGCGCCGCCATCGCCGAGCGCGTGCTGGGGCTGGGGCTGCCGGCGGAGCAGGTGAGCGTATCCGCGCACTGCACCCTGTGTGGCACGCCCGACTTCTTCTCCCACCGCGGCGGATCCAGGGCGCGGCAGATGGGCATTCTCGGCCTGCGTGACTGCGAGCCCTGAAGAGAAGCGTACGTGGAGGACACAGAGAGGGCGCGGAGAAGGGTCAGGCCTCCGCGTTTCTCCTGGTTCTCCTGTGCGATCCGGGACTTCATTATCAGATCAAACCCATCCCGTAGCGGTTCAGGCACTCGGCCAGGTAGCGGACGTTCGGCGGGCCGGTGAGCGGCCCGCCCTCGCCGTCCCTTACCTTGCGCTTCGCCCGGTCGAAGAGCGCGAGCGCGAATCCGTCGTCGTCGTGGCGGGCGCGGTACCGAATGCCGTCGGGCGCGTCGGGGTGATCGTGCAGCGCCGCCGCCCACGCGCGCGACACGGCGTAGTCTCCCATGCACGCCGCGGCGGTGGCGCCCAGGGCGTGCAGCCCCGCGCCGTGCATGGCGACCAGCCGCAGCGGCCCACGCACCAGGACGCGCGACAGGGCGCGGGCCTGCAGGTCTTCCGTCTCCAGCAGGATCGTCGCCGGTTCACGGAGGAAGCACTCCGCGAAGGCGGCAAAGGAGTGCTCCGCAAGATAACAAACACGGAACGCGCCGTCCGGCGCGTCCCACCGGCCGCGCGGCGGCAGCCCCTTCGCCGGCCCGAAGAACAAGGGCGCCCGGTCCGCGGGGTGAATGCGCCACAGCTTCCAGTCCGGCTCGATGACGTGGATGGGCAGGCGGCGCGCGTGCAGGTCCGCCGGGGGAAGCGGCGGAGGGCCGGGTTCGTTGCCCGGTGCCGTCGCGGGGCTCACGCCACGTGCTCGCCATACGTGGACACCGCCTGCGCCGCCGCCTCGGGGTTGCCCGCCCGCAGCGCCTGCAGCGGCGTGGCCCCGCCGAGCGACGGTGCCGGCGCCAGCAGCACCGAAAGCCGCGTCCAGGGGCCGCGGACGACGAACGCCTGCAGCACCGTGCCCAGCCCCGGCAGCACGCCGTCGGGGCCGAACTGGCAGGCGGGGTACAGCCACTCGCCGTTGGCCTGCGGCACGGCCAGCAGCGTGCCCCGCGTGCGGCGCGCGTGCACCGCCTGGGGCGTGACGCCCAGCCGCCGCGCCACCTCGCCCAGGCGCAGCGCGCCGCCGGCCTGCGTGAGCAGCTCGCCCTTGGCCTGCGCGCCACGCGCACGGGCCGACGCCAGCGGATCGACGGCGGGCGGAGTGGCCGGCCCCACCTCGGCGAGCAGCGCCGCCAGCCCGCCCACCTCGTCGGGCGCGCCCAGCGCCTGGGCAATGGCCTCATCGGGAGCGGTTTGCCCCAGGCGCTCCAGCAGGCTGGAGTAGCGCTGGATGAACGCCGCCGCCATGATGGCGCGCGCCGCCGCGGCCGCGGGCGACGACGCGCCGCGGTACGCCACCCGCGGCCGCTCGCGTACCACGCTGGGTTCTACGGGCTGTGGCTCGTACACCTGGTCCTCTGGCGCCGGCTGGAGATCGTCGGGCGAGGAGCCCTTGCCTTTTTTCTTCATGGTGCCCTCCCGCGGTGCTTCCTCGCAACGTTGATACCATACTAACACCATCCTCACGCTTACACAATCAATGCGTATCCCCTCCGCACTCCCGCACTCCCGCACTCCCGCGCTCACGCACTCCCGCGCTCACGCACTCCCGTGCTCACGCACTCCCGCGCTCACGCACTTCGCACTTTCGCACTCCCGCACCATCGTACCCCGCAGCTTCGCACCCCTCCGTCCCGCGAGCACGCGGATTGCGCGCCGCACGCGGCGGGCCTATATTCCCCACGTGTCCATGGCCTGCGAACGCCCCCGCGGCGGATCGCGAGACTGAAGTGGGGTGCGGTTGGCCCCGCTTTTTTATTTGCCCAAACACACCCGGACGGGGGAGGCGGCGGTGGTGCACGACGAGTCCCTGGCGCGCGAAGTGGAGAAGCGCGTGGAGGAGATGGGCTTCGAGATGGTGGAGCTGGAGCAGGCCGGCAGCCGTGCCCGCCCCATCCTGCGCCTCTACGTGGACCGGCCGGACAGCAGGCCCGGAGCGCCCGGGGTTTCCCTGGACGACTGCACCGCCGTCAGCCGCGCGCTGGAGCCGTGGCTGGACCAGCGCGAGGGGCTCAGCGAGCGCTACGTGCTGGAGGTCTCGTCCCCCGGGGTCGAGCGCCCGCTGGTGCGCCCTCGCGACTGGGAGCGCTTCGCCGGCGCGGAGGTCGCCGTGAAGGGGCGCGAGGCGCTGGCCGGGCGGGCGAAGCGGCTGGAGGGGACGCTGCTCGGGCTGCGCGGCCGCGAAGGGAGCCACCGCGTGGCGCTGCGCCTGGGCGAGGGTGAAGAGGTGGAGATTCCGCTGGCGGAGATCGACCGGGGCAACGTGGTCTACCGCTGGGAGCGCGGCGGGAAGGGCCGCTGAAGCATTCCCCGCGCGCGATCGACAGACAAGGAAAGACGGCCAACCATGAACAACGCTACGCAGGTGCTCGCGGCGTTCCGCGAGATGACGGCGAACAAGTCCATCTCGCGCGACGAGCTGCACGACCTGATCAAGGACGGCATCCTGGCCGCCCTGGCCAAGCGCTACGGGCCCAACGTCGAAGCCGAGATCGAGATCGACGAGGACACGGGAAAGATCGGTATCACCGTCCTGAAGGAAGTGGTGGCCGAGGTGGAGGATCCTTCGCGCCAGATCCTGCTGGAAGAGGCGCGCTGGGACGACCCCGAGTTCGAGGTGGGCGACATCCTTGAGGTGCCGGTGGAGTTCGCGCACTTCGGCCGCAACGCGGTGATGGCGGCCAAGCAGCGCATTCTGCAGCGCGTGCGCGAGGGCGAGCGCCAGAAGATCCGGGACGAGTACGAGCATCGCGTGGGCGAGCTGCTGAGCGGCGAGACGCAGCAGGTGGAACGCGGCAAGCTGGTGCTGATGCTCAACCGCTCGCGTGACGCGGACGCCATCATCCCCTGGAAGGAGCAGAACCCGCGCGAGCGGTTTCGCCAGGGCGACCCCATCCGCGCCGTGCTCAAGAAGGTGGAGGAGACTCCCAAGGGGCCGCGCCTTATCCTTTCCCGCGCCGATCCGCTGTTCGTGGCCGCGCTCTTCAAGCTGGAGGTGCCGGAAATCCAGCAGGGGATCGTGGAGATCCGCGGCGCCGCGCGCGAGGTGGGCTTCCGCAGCAAGATCGCCGTCAGCTCGCGCGACGAGTCCATCGACCCTGTGGGCGCCTGCGTGGGGCTCAAGGGGAGCCGCGTCCGCGCGGTGGTGCAGGAGCTGGGCGGCGAGCGCATCGACATCGTGCCCTGGCACCCGGACCCCGAGGTCTACGCCAAGCGCGCGCTGGCCCCGGCCCGCGTGGCCAAGGTGATCAGCAACTACGAGACGCGGACGATGACCGCCATCGTGGACGAGGACCAGCTGTCGCTGGCCATCGGCCGCAACGGGCAGAACGTTCGCCTGGCCAGCCAGCTGATCGGCTGGCAGCTGGACCTGTTCGGCAGCCGCGAGTGGCTGGAGCGCGGCGCCGAGGCGGCGCTGTTCGGCGGCGGGGACGAGGGCGAGTACGAGTCGCAGGACTTCTCGCTGCGGGACCTGGACCTGGCGCCCGCCACGCTGGCCGCGCTGGAAGCCGCCGGCTACAGCACGTTCTACGACGTCATCGACATGGAGCGCGAGGACTTTCTGCGCATTCCGGGGCTGGGCGCCGACGAGGCGGACCGGCTGGTGGCGGAGATCGAGCGGCTGACGGTGGAGGACGAGGACGACTCGGACGAGGCTGCGGCCGAGGACAAAAGCGGTGCAGAAGCCGCCGCGGACTTGACTTTCGGGTCCGATTCGGAGAACTTGCCGGGTTCGGAATAGCCGCATGGAGGGGGCGCCCCGGGACCCGACCGGCGCGCAGGAGCGCGCGCGGCTGTCCCTGCTGGGGCTGGCGGCGCGCGCACGCCCCCTGGCGATGGGCACCGACATGGTGCGCGGCGCC
>DATABT010000442.1:0-5491 GCA_036259455.1 Longimicrobium sp.
CCGGTGCTCATGGGCGCCTCCACCAGCCACCTTGGTCCGGTTTTTTCATTTTGCGCCACAACGCCGGTGGTCTGGAGCCGTGTCGGGAGGTTGTGTTGTGGGTGATGCTGCGGTGATTGTTGCCTCAGCGCCGCAATTGGCGACATCGCGCAGACCGGACATCGCCCGCTTCATGCCAATTACATTCGACTCATACTCCGCATCTGTCAACCCATTCGGTTCGTGCCCCCGCCCACTCCCTTCGGTCGGACGCGCGGGATGAGACTTTGCACCCCCGCCTCGGCACGTGTTTGGCTCCACTCTTCTTCCACCCCGACCTGGATGGCGCCCGCTTTCGTTCGGTGCAGCCTTGCGAAGGCACGCGGCGCGGGGCATCTTGCGCGCGCTTTTCACACGCGGCGTTCAACCGGCGGGCACAGGCGCATGGCGGCGGTTCCGATGGTGGTGTTCGCGGACTTCGCCTGCCCCTTCTCGTACGTGACGGAGGCGCAGCTGCGGCGGTTGGCGTCCGCCGGCGAGGTGGAGATCACGCACCTGGCGTGGGAGCTGTATCCATCCCCCGCGCCCCTGCCGTCCACGGACGACGGCGCGTGGCTGCAGGCGCTCCGCCCGCTGGCGGAGGAGCTCGGGCTGCCGCTGCGCGTTCCCACGCCGGTGCGCACGCGCAAGGCGCACGAGGCGGCGGCGTTCGCGGCGTCGAAGGGCGCGGGGCCGGAGATGCGCGAGGCGCTGTTCGCGGCGCACTTCGCGGAGGGGCGCGACATCGGCCGCATCGACGTGCTGGTGGACATCGGCGCCGCCCTGGGGCTGGACGCATCGGAGCTCAAGGTGGTGCTCGACGTGGACGGGTTCGCCGCGCGCGTGGCGGCGGAGCAGGACGCGGGGCGCCGCGCCGGCGTGCGGGGCGTGCCGGCGGTGGTGATCGGCACGGGAGACGAGGCGCGCTGGCTGGTGGGCGCGCGGCCGTTCGCGGAGCTGCGCGCGGCCGTCCTGGGCGGGGGATGACGACGCGGGCCGCCGCGCCCGCTGACCATACGCAATCGCGGAAGGTGGAGACCCGATGTCGGACTACGAGCGGATGACGGCCCTCCCCGCGCGCGAGATCTGGGCGCGCGTGGACGAGATCCTCACCACGCGCGGCGAGGTGCAGATGACGCGCGAAGACCATCACGCGCGCACCTACAGCGGCGGCGAGGGCACGGTGGTGGTGGAGGTGCACCGCCACGGCCCGTCCGCCGTGGTCACGGTGCGCACGGACCGGCTGCGCACGTCCAAGATCGACGGCGTGGTACGCCACCTGATGAACCAGCTCCCCTACCAGCCCGGCGACCCACCGCGGGAGTGAGAAGTGCGTGAGTGCGGGAGCGCGTCAGTGCGGGAGTGGTGACGCGAGCGGGCCGGCCTCCCAGTGGAGAGCCGGCCGCGTTTTCCATCCGTCCCGCCCGGGCAGCCTGAATTGAATGAAGCCCCGCCGGGCAAGCGCAGCGCGCCCAGGGCCGGGCTTATGGCCGTCATGGCCGCGGGCTTCAGCCCGTGATGTCGTGGCGGGCGCGGGTTGTCACGTCATGGCGCTCCGCGGAACCGCGGGCGATCCGGCCGTTGCAGCGAGTAGCGCAGGCCGAGCGTGACGTCGGTGTGGCTGCCGGTGAACTCGGCGCCGATGCCGCGCACCCGCGCATCCAGCACCACGCCCAGCTGCTCCGCGACCGCGACGCGCACCCCGGCGGACACGGAAAGCACGCCCTGCCATCCGTCGTTCTCGCCGCCGCTGACCTGGTTCACGTGGCCCATGCCGGCGCCCACGCCAAAGTACGGCGTCAGCACCTCGCCCAGTGCGACGGGCAGCTGCACCTGCGCCTCGAATACGCTGCGCACGCCGGCCCGTCCTTCGTCCGGCACTTCCGCGATGGAGCTGGCGAACTCGATCAGCGCGGTGGTGCCGATGGGGAACTCCGTGCGCAGCGCGGCCATCGTCGCGCCCTCGCCATCGTCCCCGTCGAACAGGCGCGCGCCGCCGGCCAGCGTGAACGCCTGCGCGTGCGCATCCGCCACCGCCGCGGTGGACGCGAGGAGCGCCGCCAGGACCGCGCGGCGCGTCGTATCTCTCATCATCCCACTCGCCTGAAAGGTCGGTTCGGTCGATCGTTCCGCTGAATGAGACGCACGAACCGGGCGCGGCGTCATCCGCCGAACGAGTCCCAGCCCAGGCGCGCGACGTCGTCCGTGTGCTCGCCCAGGGCGGGCGCGGGATCGCGCAGCGCGGCCGGCGTGCGCGAGAAGCGCAGCGGCGACGCGACGGTGGGCGTCGCGCCGAAGCTGGGGCCCTGCATGGGCCACAGCGCGTCGCGCGCGGCGAGGACGGGGTCCGCCAGCGCTTCGCCGACGGTCTGCACGGGGGCGCAGGGGACGCCGGCGGCTTCCATCATCGCCAGCCACTCGGCGGCGGGGCGGGCGCGGAAGCGGGCGGCGAGCACCGTCACCACGTCGTGGCGGTGCTCCACGCGGCCGGGGTTGGTGGCGAACCGCGCGTCCGCCAGCAGGTCGTCCGCGCCCATGGCCGCGCACAGCTTTCGCCACTGCGCGTCGTTGCCCACGGCGACGATGAACGGGCGGTCGGCCGCGTCGAAGGCCTGGTACGGCACGATGGTGACGTGCGCGTTTCCCCAGCGGCGCGGCTCGCGGCCCGTCACCAGAACGGCCTGCGTAACGTTCACCAGCCCCGCCAGCGCGGAATCGAAGAGCGACACCTCCACCCGCTGCCCGCGGCCGGACACGTCCCGCTCGCGCAGCGCGGCGAGGATGGCGATGGCGGCGTTCTGCCCCGTCAGCACGTCCACGACGGCGACCCCCACCTTGACCGGCGCGCCCTCCGGCTCGCCGGTGATGGACATCCATCCCGCGCGCGCCTGCACGGCGAAATCGTAGCCAGGGCGCCCCGGCTCCGGCCCATCGGACCCATATCCCGTGATGGAGCAGAAGACCAGGCGCGGGTTCTCGCGCGAGAGATCGGCGTATCCCAGTCCCCATCCATCCAGCATCCCCGGCGCGAAGTTCTCCACCACCACGTCCGCGTCGCGGGCCAGGCGCAGGACCAGCGCGCGCCCCTCCTGCGACTTCAGGTCCGCCGCCACCGACCGCTTGTTGCGGTTGACGCTCAGGTAATACGCCGACTCCCGCCCCTGCGGCCCCTGCGCCCACGGCGGGCCCCACGTGCGCGTGTCGTCGCCGGTGCCGGGGCGCTCGACCTTGATGACGTCCGCGCCCAGGTCGCCCAGGATCATGGTGCACAGCGGCCCCGCCAGCACGCGGCTGAGGTCGAGCACGCGCACGCCGGACAGCGGACCGCGCGGAGAGTTCGGATCGGAATCAGGCATCGATGGATGTGGATCGAAACCGCCGCCGGCACTGGGGCTCGCCGACGGACCAGGAGCAGCCGTGAGTAGATTCCTCAGCCGGCGCGAGGCATCAATCGCAGGGGATGGACGCAGAGCCGCGCCTCGTTGGAACGACAGCACGCGGAGCTTACGACGCGCCGTCCGGCCGCGAAAGTCCGAATCATCCACTCCCGCACTCCCCGCACTGACGCACTC
The DNA here is from genome assembly GCA_036259455.1 of Longimicrobium sp. Taxonomy (GTDB): domain Bacteria; phylum Gemmatimonadota; class Gemmatimonadetes; order Longimicrobiales; family Longimicrobiaceae; genus Longimicrobium. The sequence continues at coordinate 3,591 of DATABT010000442.1, forward strand.
ACGCACTTACCTTCGCACTCGCGCACTCTCGCACCGTCCAAGCGCGGAAGCCTCCGGCGCAGTAGATTCCCCGCCGTTCCCGCCCCACCGGGCAGGAACCTTGCGGATGTGGCCCCGGTTGTCGCTTCCGCGCACTTCGCAATCGGACCAGAGACGGACGGACGACGTACATGGCTTCATTTCAAGACCTCGGACTTCGCGAGCCGCTGCTGGCCGCGCTGGACGACGCGGGGATCGAGCGGCCCACGGCCCTGCAGGCGGCCGCAATCCCCGTGCTGCGCCGCGAGGGCAACCTGGTGGCCCGCGCCGCCAGCGGATCCGGAAAGACGCTGGCCTACGGCCTCGGGGTGCTGGACCGCATCCAGCCCCGCGCCGGCGCGGACGAGGACAACGAGGGGGATGAGGAGACGGCGGAGGCCGGCGGCACGCGCGTCCTGGTCCTTTCCGCCACGCCTGAGGCCGCCGAGCGCGCCGCGCTGGAGCTGGTGCCGTTCGCGCAGGCCACGGGGCTGACCATCGCCGCGTCTGGGGGCGGATGGGGGACGCGCAGCGAGGCCGCGGACGTGCTGGTGGCCACGCCGGGCGAGGTGATGGAAGCCGTGCGCACCTCCGCCGTAAAGCTGGAGGGGGTTGAGGCGGTGGTGATCGACGGCGCCGCGGAGATCGAGTCGCTGGGCGGATGGGAGCCGCTGGAGACGCTGTTCGACCACGTCCCCCGCGACGCGCAGCGCGTGATCGTCACCAGCGAGGTGACGGACGCGGTGGAGGACCTGGCCAGCCGCCGGGTCAAGCGCGCCATCCGCTACCCCGCCACCGCGGCGGATCCCAGGTCCATGGAGCCCGAGGCCGCGCCGACCGCCACCGTGGGCTACGTGCCCGTGGGCCCGCGCGACAAGGTGGACGTGGTCGCGCGACTGCTAGGCGGCCGCGGCGACAGCGCGCCTGTGCTCTACTGCCGTACGGACGAACGGGCGGCGGAGCTCGCCGAGGCGCTGACGCTGCGCGGTTTTCTGGTGAGCGACGCGGACGATCCCGACGCGGACGTGGTCGTCCTGGGCTCGTCGTCGGACGACGAGGACGAGCCGGACCTGCCGTCGGGCCCGGTGATCAGCTACGACGTGCCCGCGGACGAGGAGACGCTGCGCGCCCGCCACGGCGGCGACGACCCCGGCTTCGTGCTGGTGGAGCCGCGCGAGCTGGTGCACCTGCGCGACGTGGCGAAGCGCGCCGGCTTCTTCGCGCAGCCCGCGGGGATCGAGGGTGAGGCGGCGGTCTCCGGCAGCGCCGAGCTGCGCGCCTTTCGCGGCGAGCTGCGCCGCGCCCTGCGCGAAGAAGACCTCGCCGCGCAGATGCTGATCCTGGAGCCGCTGTTCGAGGACTTTACACCCACGGAGATCGCCGCCGCGGCCAGCGCGCTCCTGCGCCGCAAGCGCCCGGCCGCCAGCGCCGCGGACGCCATGCCGCCGGCCGCCGCCGCCGCGCGCGAGCGGGAGCCGCGCACCACGTCGTCCATGCGCGCCGCGCCGGGCGGGCACGCGGACACGGGCGGCGCGCCCAGCGCCTACACGCGCCTGTTCGTGAGCCTGGGCGAGCGCGACAACGTGCGCGCCAACGACCTGGTGGGCGCCATCGCGGGCGAGGCGAACATCCCCGGAACGGCCATCGGCAAGATCGACATCCGCGACACCTTCAGCATCGTCGAGGTGCCCGCGGACGCCGCCGAGCGCGTGATCGCCTCGCTGAACGGGACGACCATCCGCAACCGCAGCGTGCGCGTGGACTACGACCGTCCGCGCGGCGCCGGCGGCCCCGGCGGAGGCGCGGGCGGAATGCGGCGCCTGGACCGCGGCGGCGGCACGCGGGGCGGTGCACGTGGCGGCGACCGCTTCGGGGATGATCGC
>DATABT010000443.1:0-3617 GCA_036259455.1 Longimicrobium sp.
GTTCCCTGTTTCCAGACGAAGACGGTTCCGCTTTTCACCGCCGCCGGCACCCAGTCGCGCGGCACGGTCACCTTGGGGATCTGCACCACCCGGCCCACCTTCTTTCGCTGGACGCCGTGCAGAATGGCACGCCCGTCGCGCAGGCGGCGCGAGAACCAGAGGGCCGTGCCCTCCGGCAGCTCCGACACCGGCGTGGGCACCCAGGACCGGCGGTCGTCCGGCGTGATGCGCGCGATGAATCCGCCCGCCCGCTCGTCCACCGTCTCCACGGGGTCCTGGCCGGCGACCAGCACGAACGGCTGCAGGGGAACCGGCTGCCGCGGCCGTATCACCTTCCATCCGGTATAGGTGCGAAAGCCGCGCGCCGATACGGACGCGCGGATGCGGCCGTACGGAACCAGGGGCAGCCAGAAGCGCCCGTCCGCCGCCGTCTCGGCGCGCTCGTGCCCCACCCGCACCACGGCGCCGGCAATGGGGCGGTGGGTCTCGTCGGCCACGATTCCCGCCAGCCGGCCCGAGTGGTCGATGGCGATGGCGCGCTTCTGCCAGCGCAGCACCGTCTCCTCGTTCACGGAGTCGTTCAGCAGGTTTGCGGCACGCGCCCGCTCCACGTCGGCAACGATCTCGCGCGGGTGCGGCGCGGCCAGCATGGAGAGGCCGCGCCGGTCCGTCCAGAAGATCGCCTCCGCGAACTGGTAGGTAAGCCCCGGCACCTGCATCAGCGCCGCCTGCGCCCGAAAGCGGCCCATGCTGGCCAGTGGAAAGCCTGCGTCGCGGGCCAGCCGGCGCAGCAGCGCCGTCAGGCTGAAGCGCAGCAGGTCCTCCGTGTAGCGGATGCCGCGCCGCCGCAGCACCTGCGCGCGCACGGGTCCGATGCCTTCGATCTCCTCGATGTCGTGGAGCCGGTAGGTCATGCGTCCTCCGTTCGGGTGGGGGTGGAGAGAGGGCTAGAGCAATCAGGCGTGCCGGCTAACTGTGCGACACGCGCGACGGCGGTAGGGGCGGGGGCTTTGCGGAGGGGGCCAGAGGCGGCCGGCGCGCCTGCGCGGTGGGGCCTGCTACCGGTTTACGACACAGACGATGAAACCGGAACTCGCCGGACGCAAGCGTGTCGAGATGAACCCGAGCGGCTCGCGCGACGCCTCCTGTCCGGCGCAGCGACTCCTCCGACATTGTGCGTTGGGAACCCGGCCGGGAAGAGGGACGGCATCGCACCGATCGCTCTGCCGCGGAGAACGCGGGGCGGAAACGAGAGCGCGCTGAGGAAGATCCGCCCATTTCTGGTGCGCTCGCCTGCTTCCGGCAACACCGTGCCAGGGGGCTCTGGCCGCCTCCTCGTCCGCGCTTGCCGGTGAAAGCGTCGCCGCCGCGGATTTGTACGAGAGCCTCCGCGCCCGCGCCGCCTGATGCCGCTGTAGCACTTTCCCTGCGGCCTGCCGCCTTTGTCGGCGGCCGTGCCTTGAGGTCGATACGAATCCAGAAGAACAACAGCGAAGGTACAGAGGAACAGAGAACAGCCAGAGGAACAGAGACGAACCTCTGCCTCTGTTCCTCTGGCGTTCTCTGTTCCTCTGTACCCCCAATTGTTGTTGTCCGTGGGGAACGTCCCCCTGCCGCGGGGCCCGGAGCCGCGAGAACCGCGGATCTTCATCCCTCGCTCCCCATGTCCTCCCTCGCGTCCGCGGGGGCCGCGCGCCTCCGCTTGCCGGCGAAGGGATCGCCGCCGGAGGTGAGGTCGTCCTGGCGCACGTCGAGCACCTCCAGGGCCTCGGCGGCCGCCTCGGCGCCGGCGCCGTAGAGGAAGACGGGAACGCCCGCCTGCCGCAGCCGCTCGGCCACGTCGATGCGGTCCTCGAAGGCGCAGACGAGCTCGTAATCGCGCCGCAGGCGGTCCACTACCTCGGCCTTGAAGAGGCCGGCGGGGCGGCGCTCGCCGTCCGGGCGCATCAGGAGCGCGTCGTACTCCGTCAGCCCGTTGGCCTCCAGCCAGCGCACGGTCTTGGGGCGCGTGTACTCGGGACGGCCGGTGAGGAAGAGGATACGGATGCCCGCCGCGTGCATGGCGCGCAGCACCTCCATGGACGCGGCGATCGGCGGGTCGGTGTCGATGGCGTCGAAGTACGACTTCCAGTCCCGCGCGCGCCCCCGTTCCACCTACACGAAGTGCGCGCGCGCCTGGTCGTCGCTCAGCGTGCCGTCCAGGTCCCAGATCATGGCCCTGGGGCGCGCGCGGCTCGCGTCCGCCGGCGCGCCGGCTTGCCGCTGGCGGGCGTCATCCGGCATCGCTCAGCGCTTCGGCGGGCGCGTGGGGCGGATCTCGATGCGCGAGGGGAGGGCGTTCTCGGGGAAGGCGAGCAGCTCCATCACCAGGCGCGCGATGTCGTCGGGCTGGATCATCCACGCGTTCTCCGGCTTCGGCTCCTTGCCGTTGAAGTACGTGTCCACCGAGCCGGGCATGATGCAGCACACGCGGATGCCGTGCTCGCGCACGTCCAGCATCATCGCCTCGCTGAAACCCAGCAGGCCGAACTTGCTGGCGTTGTACGCGGCGCCGCCGGCGAACGGGTTCTTTCCCGCCAGCGAGCCGATGTTGATGATCCACCCCCCGCCGCGCGACTTGAGGTGCGGGATGCACTCGTGGCAGGCGTAGTAGACGCCGGTCAGGTTCGTCTCGATCACCTGGTGCCAGTGCTCCGGCGACATCTCGTCCACCGTGCCGAAGCGGCCCACGCCGGCGTTGTTGATCAGCACGTCCACGCCGCCCAGGTCCAGCGCGGCTTCTACCATCCGCCTTACATCTTCGTGGTTGCGTACGTCCGCGCGCACCGCGGCCACGTTGCCGCCGCCAATGCGGTCCAGCTGCTGCGCGGCCGCGTTTACCTCCGCCTCGTCGCGCGCGCTGATGACCAGGTTGGCGCCCTCGCGCGCCATGGCCTCGGCGATGGCGTATCCGATCCCCTTGCTGCTCCCCGTGACAATCGCCGTCCTTCCGTCCAGCATTCCCGGCATGCCTGGTCTCTCCCGTGCGGTCGTGGTTTTCGTGTCGCGGGCGAGGCCGCAAGTCGCAGGCCGGGCAGGGCAGGGAACAGGGAATAGGGAATAGGGAATAGGGAATAGGGAATAGGGAATAGGGAATAGGGAATTGCGACATGTCGAGCGTGAGCATGCACCTGAGGATGCACCGTGCCGGGAATGCAACCCCAGTATGGCCTGCGCTCCCGTCTTTTGCCCGCTATTCCCTATTCCCTATTCCCTATTCCCTATTCCCTGCTCTTCAAAGGTTGCTCTTGTACAGCAGCAGGTTGGGCGTGCCGGCGGGGACGCCGGTCAGGATTCCGGGCGTGGCGTTTGTGATGATCCAGTTGTTCACCTGCGCCGTGGTGGCCGCGGGGTTGTAGTGTTTGTACAGCGCCGCCACCCCGGCGACGTACGCGGATGAGAACGACGTGGCGCCCGCGGCGTTCCCCGGCGCGCTGCCGGGGGCGTACAGGTCCACGCAGCTGCCCCAGTTGCTCCCCGCGGAGCTGGCGTCGGTGATGGTGCTCGCGGCGGCCGTCAGCGCGGCGGTGGCGCCGGCGGGGGAGAAGCTGCACGCGTTGGAGCCGCTGTTCCCCGCC
>DATABT010000444.1:0-6247 GCA_036259455.1 Longimicrobium sp.
AATCAACCGAAAGAGCGGGTGCCCGGCCGGGACGAACCGGCGCGCCCGCGTACGCATAGAGCCGACATGCTGATCGAAGTCCGTGGCACGGGGGTGGGGCGGGTGAACAAGGGCGCGGAGCTCATGCTGCGCGCAATCGTCCGCCAGCGGGACGTGTGGGGGAGCGGCGTGGAGCTGGTGATGGGCCCCGGCGGCGGCCCCTACCGCCGCCGCGCCCAGCTGGGGCTGTACCAGAAGCTGTGGGCCGGGCGGCTGGGTCCCTGGGCCGGCGAGCTGGCGCGGATGGTCCCCGCCCGCGTGCGCCACCGCTACGGCCTGGTGACGGAGGCGGAGATCCGGGGCGTGCTGGACGCCTCCGGCTTTGCCTACAGCGACCAGTGGGGCCCCTCGGCCGCCGAGGGGCTGGCCCGCCTGTCGGGGCGGTGGCGCCGGCAGGGCAAGCGCGTGGTCCTCCTTCCCCAGGCGCTGGGCCCCTTCAGAGACCCCGACGTGCGCGACGCCTTTCGCCGCGCGCTGGACGCCGTCGATCTCGTCTTTGCCCGCGACCGGGTGTCGCTGGAGTACGCGCGCGCCCTGGGCCCCTCCCGGGCGCGGGTGGAGCAGGCGCCGGACTTCACCGTCTCCATGCCCGGCACCCTGCCGCCCGGCTACGAGCCGCGCCCCGGGCAGGTGGCCGTGGTCCCCAACCTCCGCATGGTGGACAAGGGCGAGGCGGACGCCAGCGATCGCTACGTGGCCGCGCTGGCGGAGTGCGTGCGGCACCTGCGGGCGCGCGGCTACGAGCCCTTCATCCTGGTCCACGATCCCACCGGCGACTTCGTGATGGCGGAGCGGCTCAGGGAGCGCACCGGCGGCGAGCTGCGCGTGGTGCACGAGGACGATCCCGCGCACCTCAAGGGGATCCTGGGCAGCTGCCACGCGGTGATCGCCTCGCGCTTCCACGCTCTCGTGAGCGCCATGTCGCAGGCGGTCCCCAGCCTGGCCATGGGGTGGAGCCACAAGTACGAGATGCTGTTCGAGGACTTTGGCGCGGACGAGTGCGTGGTGAACGCCGCCGACCCCGCGGAAAAGGTGCTGGCGCAGCTGGACCGCCTGCTGCAAGGCGCCGAGCGCGAGCGGCTGGTGCGCGCGCTGGGCGAGAACGCCGTGGTGATGAAGGAAAACACCACCCGCATGTGGGACGAGGTGGCGCGGGTGATGGGGATCGGGGCCGGCAGGGCCCCTGCGCGCGGCGCCGCCGCGGCCTGATCTCCCCTCCGCCCCTCGTCCGTCCCCCACCCAGCGACAGGACCGAGATGAACGAGCCGTCCGGCGCCCCCGCGGCCCCGCCCGCCCCGGCGGGGGAGGTGAGCATCGTCCGCGTGCGCGTGAGCGAACTGGAGGACTTTGCCCGGCGCAACGGCGAAGAGGCCGGGCGGGGCGGCGTGGTCGCCATTTCCCCCGAGCGCGCCCGTGCCCAGGCGCGCAACCCGTACGCGGACCCGGACGACGTGGCGCTGGTGGCCGCGTACGTGGACGGCCGGTGCGAAGGGTACGTGGGCGTGCTGCCGGGGCTGATGTGGGACGGCGCCCGCACGCGGAAGGTCAACTCGATCACCACCTGGTACGCCTCGCCCGAGATGCGGGGGAAGAAGGTAGGCTTCCGCGTCCTGGACGCCGCCCGCGAGGCCGGCTACGACCTGTTCACCACCGTCTTCACCGAGTCCGCGGCGCGCGTCCTCCGCACCTCCATGCGGGAGATGCCCGCCCTCACCTACCGCCTGGTGGACCTGCGCCGCGGGGCGCCCTGGAGCCTGGTCTTCCGCAAGCTGTCCGGAACGGGGGAGGGTACGCTGCCGCGGGTGGAGCGCGGGGTGTTCCGTCCGGCGCGCGCCGTGCTCCTGGCGCTGCTGGCCGCCCGCTACGCCGGCGCCGCCGCCCGCCTGCGCGCCGAGGAGGTGCGGCAGCTGGACGAGGCCGACTTCGCGCCGCTGGAGGCGGACCCCACCCCCCGCTTCGTCCGCGGCGCGCCCGTGGTCAACTGGATGCTGGCCAACCCGTGGATCACGGAGACGCCGCCTCCTCCGGACGACCCCTGGCGCGGCTACTACTTCTCCCGCACGCGACCCCTCTTCCGCTACGCCGCCTGGCGCTTTCACGACGAGCGCGGCGGCCGCGCCGGGTTCGCGGTGGTGTCGGTGACCGACCAGAACGGGCAGCGCTCCGTTCGCCTGCTGGACCACGAGCTGCGCGCCCCGGCGGACCCGGACGCGCTGCTGGGACTCGTTCTCCAGTACGCGCGCCGGTGGGGCGCGGACGTGCTGGTGCTTCCCGAGTCCATGGCCCCCGCGCTGCGCGGCCCCGTGTGGCGGCTGCTCTCCCGCCCGGCCGTGCGTCCCTACTTCTGCAGCCTCCGCGAGCCGGAGGGCGACATGGCCGGCCTCCTCGGGCGCCTGCGCCTGGACCGCTGCGACTGCGACGTCGCCTTCATCTGATCCGCCCCCGCATCCTCATGAAGCAGGCGATCTTCAACGCCGGGCTGGCCGCGTTCCGCATGCTCCCCGTCCCCCTTTCCGCGTACCGGCGCCTCGTCCGGCGCGAGGTGGTGGGCGTGTTCTACCACGTCGTGTCGGGCGAGCACCTTCCCCACGTGCGGCACGTCTACGCCTACCAGACGCCGGAGCAGTTCGCGGAGGACCTGCGCTACCTGAACCGCGCCTTCCACCCCGTCTCGTACCAGGAGGTGCGGGCCGCCGTGCTGGAGGGACGCCGGTTGCCGCCGCGCGCGGTGATGATGTCGTTCGACGACGGGTTCGCGGAGTGCGAGACGGTCATCCGCCCCCTGCTGCTGGAGCACGGCGTTCCCTGCACCTTCTTTCTGACGACGGCGTTCCTGGACAACGGCGCCCTGATGTGGCGCAACCTCGTCTCCCTCTGCATCGACCGGGTGCTGGGGATGGGCGATGCGGACGCGGCGGCGGCCGGGCGCGCGCTGGCGGACGTGGCGGGGCGCCCGCTCCCGGACGCGCACGCGGTGGCGGGATGGCTCCGCGGGCTGGACGGGGCGGACGAGCGGCTGCAGGCGGCGGCGCGCCTGCTGGGGGTGGACGAGCAGGCCTTTCTGCGCGACGCGAAGCCGTACATGACGTCGCACGCGGCGCGGCGGCTGGCGGCGGACGGCTTTACCCTGGGCGCCCACGGCCTCACGCACCCCGTGCTGCGCACCCTGGGGGACCGCGGCGCCATGGAGGCGGAGATCGTGGAGTCGTGCCGCGCCATCGCCGCGCTGGCGGGGACGGACCAGGTGCCCTTCGCCTTCCCCTTCCACGGCCGCGGCGTGGACCGCGGCTTCCTGGCGGACATCCGCGCCCGCAACCCCGTCGTGGGCCTGTACTTCGACACGGGAGGATTCCGCAGGGACCAGCGCCTCGTCGTCCAGCGCGTCTGGGCGGACCCGCCGGGAGAGGGGGGCGGCCCCGCGGTGGCGCGCCACCTGGCGGAGGCGTACCGCCGCCACCTGGTGGCCACCGCCGCGGACGTGGCGCAACGCCGCCCCCGCGGCCAGGGCTGATCCCGGGGACCCACGGCGACGCGAGGGCGCATCGCGCAACGGCGCAGGAGGCGCGTGCGAGAGCCCGGGATCCGTGACGCTCGCCCCGCCCGCGGCGTCAGGTGCATGATACCAGCCCGGAAAAGAATGCTCGCACGGAGGAACGGAGCAACGGAGGGAAGTCGAACCGGATGCGGTTGCTCCGTTGCTCCGCATCTCCGCGCAAACCCCATTCTCAGGCGGATCTGGTATGAAGTGTCGTGCTGTCGCGGGCAGGGGGATGACGCGCGCGGGGGTGCCTTTGCAACGTTGATGGCACGCAGTCTGATGGGACGAACGTGTCTCCGCACCCACGGGAGCCGGCGACGGATGCGAGGGCACGCCCCCCGGACGGGTGACGATGCCCCCTTCCCGCGCGAAGGCGGCGCCTATAAACTGATGTTGTAATCCGTATCAATGCCTGCTCCTTCACCCGCCGTCCCGGCTTGCCACTCGAACTGAAGGTCGCCGGCCCCCTGCTGGCGAGCCTGCGCTGCCCCGTCTGCCACGCGGCGCTGGCGCCGGACGCGGACCACCTGGTGTGCCGGGGCGAGTGCGGCACCCGCTACCCCGTCGTGGGCGGGGTGCCGGTGCTCATCAACGACGAGCGCAGCATCTTCTCCGTGGGCGACTTCGTGCAGGGCCGCGAGACGTACTTTCGCCGCACGCCGCCCCTGCACCGCATTGCGGGGCGCATCCTTCCCAGCATCAGCTACAACTTCCGCGGCAGGCACAACTACCGGTGCTTCCTGCAGTCGCTCCCCCGGCGCGAGGGGCGCAAGCCGGTGGTGCTGGTGATCGGCGGCGGCATCCTGGGCGACGGAATGGAGGAGGTCGTCAACAGCCCCGACGTGGAGCTGCTGGAGACGGACATCGCCCTCGCGCCGCGCACGCAGCTCATCTGCGACGCGCACGACATCCCTCTGGCCGACGGATCGGTGGACGGGGTGATCGCGCAGGCGGTGCTGGAGCACGTGGTCGACCCCTTCCGCTGCGTCGAGGAGTTCGACCGGGTGCTGGCGCCCGGGGGCGTGGTGTACGCCGAGACGCCGTTCATGCAGCAGGTGCACAGCGGGCCGTACGACTTTCTGCGCTTCTCGCACCTGGGGCACCGCCGCCTCTTCCGCCGCTTCAGCGAGATCGAGAGCGGCGCCGTCTGCGGGCCGGGGATGGCGCTGGCCTGGGCGTACCAGTATTTTCTGTTGAGCTTTGCACGTGGTCCGCGCACGCGCGCCGCGCTTCTGCTCTGGGCACGCTTCACCTCCTTCTGGCTGAAGTACGCGGATCGCCTGCTGATTTCCAGCGCCGGCGCGCTGGACGCGGCGTCCGCGTACTACTTCCTGGGAAGAAAGGAAGGCCGGGAGCTCACCGATCGCGAGCTGGTGCGGCTGTACCGGGGCGCCATGCCGCGGTAGCCCGCCTCGCAGACGGAGGGTACGATGCAGGACGGTTCGGGGACGAGATTACGGGTCCTCCTGGCGTCGGGGGTGTATCCCCCCGTCGTGGGCGGACCTTCGGCGCAGACGCGGCTGCTGGCGCGGGAGCTGATGGCGCGGGGGGTCGACGCCCGCGTGCTCACCTGGGGCCCGGAGTCGCGCGACGCGGTGGTGGACGGGGTGCCGGTGCGCTACGTGGCCGCGCATGCCGCGGCCTCCGTGGCGGGAAAGGCCCGCGCGTACCGCCGCCTGTACGGGGAGCTGCGCGGCGTGCTTCGCCGGTTCGCTCCCCACGTGGTGCACAGCCAGACGTCCAGCGGGCTCCTGCCGCTGGTCACGGGGCTGGCGGCGCGGGCGCACGGGATTCCCGTGCTCACCAAGTACACGGCCGACGCCTCGGAGGAGCAGGCGCACCTGCGGCGGCAGGGCGGCGCGGCCGGCCCCGCCCGGGGCGGGCGAGGCCGGACCTACCGTGCCGCGGCGCACGCGGCGCAGGCGCTGCTCTTTCGCCTTTCCGCCCGGGTGTGGACCACGACGCCCCTTTTCGCGGAGCGGGTGAAGGAGAGGTTCCGCCTGCCGGGTGACCGGGTCCTTCTCCTCCCCAACTTCGTGGACCTGCGCCCCTTTCTGGCCGGGGGGGCGGACGCGCCGCCGCGAGAGGGCTCCGCGCTGCGGCTGCTGGTCGTCTCCCGCCTCAACCCCATCAAGGGCGTGGAGGTGTGCATCGAGGCCATGCGGCACCTGGGCGACCTCCCCGCCACGCTGCGCATCGTGGGCGAGGCGGGGGTGGAGGCGGAGTACGCGCGCTATCTGCGCCGGTGGGTGGAGGTGCTGGGGGTGGGGGACCGGGTGGCGTTCGCCGGCGCCGTCCCCAACGAGCGCATCGCCGCCGAGTACCACCGCGCGGACGTGCTGCTGCAGGGGAGCTACTACGAGGCGTTCGGGATCGCCCTGGCCGAGGCCATGGCCGCCGGCGTGCCGGTGGTGGCCACGCGCGTGGGCGGCGTTCCCGACGTGGTGGGCCACGGCGTCTCCGGCATCCTGGTTCCCCCCGGCGAGCCCGCCGCCATGGCGGGGGCCGTGCGCCTGCTGGCGGCGGACCCCGGGCTGCGCGAGCGGCTGCGGGACGGCGCCCGTGCCCGCGCGCGCGCCTTCGAGGCCGGGCCCTGCGTGGACCGGCTGGTGGAGGAGTACCGGCGAATGGCGGGCGTGAAGCGCGTGGCCCCGCCGCCCGCGCTTCACG
>DATABT010000445.1:0-5616 GCA_036259455.1 Longimicrobium sp.
CCCCCCCCCCCACGCTCGTTCCATCGCTCCGCCGCATCCGGTCGTGCACCTCTGGCCGTCAGCCGTGAGCCCTCGATGCTGTCGTTGCCGCTTGCGGCGCGCTACGTACGCGTCACATGGGATCAGGCGTTCGACTACACGCGGATGTCCTTCCACCGCCCCGCGCGGAAGCGCCAGGTGAGCGCGACGGCGAAGACGGCGTAGCTCAGGGCCTGCACCAGCCACACCGTGCGCGGACCCCAGCCCAGGTGCACGCCCGTGAGCCAGGCGGCCGGGATCAGGAAGAGCCACCCGCTCACCACCGCCGCCCACATGGGGAACCGGGTGTCGCCGCCGCCCCGCAGGGCGTTGGCCAGCACCATCCCCAGCGCGTACAGCGGCTGGGCCAGCGCCAGGGTGCGCAGGTAGTCCGCCGTCATCCGCGCGGTGGCCGGATCGTCGCTGAACAGCCGGGAGAGCGGCCCCGCCAGCAGCAGCATGGCCAGCCCCAGCGCCCCCAGCAGCGCCACGCCCATGGCGCTGGCCAGCCACCCGGCGCGCTCGGCGGCGCGCGGGTCGCCGGCGCCCATGCGCTGCCCCACGAGCGCCGTGGCGGCGGCGCCGATCCCCAGGCTGGGCAGGCGCGAGAACATCTCCATCTGCAGGCCGATGGTGTGGGCCGCCACCGCCGCCGTCCCCGGCCCGGTGCGCGCCACCACGCCCATGAGCGCCACGCTGCTCCCCGAGCGGACGAACACCTCCACCGCGCTGGGCACGCCGATGTTCAGGATGCGGCGGATGGTCGTCCGGTCCGGCGACCAGGGCCCCGGCTGCCACTGGAACCCGCTCCGCCCCCCCCGCAGCCGCGCCCACGCCCACCCGGCGCCCACCGCCCGCGCGCCGATGCTGCTGGCCGCCGCCCCCGCGATTCCCAGGGCGGGAAGGGGGCCGGGCCCGAAGATGAGCAGCGCGTTCCCGGCGATGTTCAGGGCCACGACGGCGGCGTTGATGCGGAGTGGCGTCATGGAATCGCCCACCCCGCGCAGCGTGCTGGCCAGGGTGAAGTCGATGGCGGTGCACGCCGAGCCGATGAGCAGGATGCGCAGGTACAGCGTCCCCGCCTGCGCCACGGCGCCCTCGGCCCCCAGCGCGCGCAGCATCCAGGGCGCCAGCGCGGCCCCCGCCAGGCCGATCACGGTCGACTGCAGCAGCGCCAGCAGCAGCGACTGCCGCAGGATGTGCGACGCGGCGGCCGCGTCGCCCGCGCCGCGGGCCCGGGCCACCAGCGCCATGGTGCCGGTGGTGATCCCGAACACCAGGATCACCACCATCATCGCGATCTGGTTCGCCATTCCCAGCCCCGCCACGGCTTCGGCGCCCAGACGCGACAGCATGTACACGTTGGCGAAGCCCGCGGCCCACGTGAGCAGGTGGCTGGCGACGATGGGCGCGGCGAGCGCGGCTACTTCCCGTGTCTCGGTGCGTAGAGAACGATCCCGTGACGCTGCGGGAAGGCTGGGAACCGTTGCTTCTGCAGGGGGGGCGGTGGTCTGCCCGGTGCCGGCTGCGGCGGTTGGGAACAGCAAAACTCACGGAGCGCTAGGGCGGTTTCGGCATCTTTTGGCGTGAAAGATAAACATCATCGGCCGCGGAGCAAAGGGCGGGTGCTTGTTCCCGGCGCGGGATCTCTCCGCGCGCACCGGGGCGGGTCCGGCACCCCTGTACACTCGCTACACAACCAGTCGCCGACGAGCCGGTGGACGCAGCGTGACCGGAGGTTGGCTGCGAGCGGGCTCAGCTTTTCGGCTTCACTCGCACCGTTCGTCGGCCAGTCGAGAGTGGGATCGAGAAACGGGAGCGTCGACCCATCTCCCAGGAGGTCTGCCCCTGGAGCTCCTTCGCCGAGCGGACATCGGCACTGAACGAGAGCTGAGCGCCGCCCTCTGGTAGTACCTCGGCGCGTCGGGCGCAGTGCGACGCCTTACGATCACGGTCTTGTTGTTCGCGCGCTTCTACCCGGGATCGGATCGACGTCGCCGAGGCCGCGTGTGACCGCCGCGCGGACCTCGTCCATCTTCCGCCTCGAGCTCATCTCCGGCGTGATGCGGCTCGGCGCGTCACGAGCCGGCGGCGTCCGGGTAGCCTCGCCTCCCATCCACTCCTCTCGGATCGAGCCAGACCGCCGGTGAGGTCCTCGCTCGGGCGGCGCAGCTTCGGCGGCCAGCCGGACCGCTCGCGATACTCGGCCGAAACGTGCCCCTCTGGTGGTGCTTTCGCGGCTCAGGCGTGGAAATCCGCCGTCCGTCGCAAAGCGCTGTCGCGCCCGTGAGCCGTGGCGCATATTCGTGATCGTCGTCCTCACAACATTCCGGCCTCCGGTCCTGCTCTTCGAGCTCGCTCGGGGGGAGGAGGGGGCCACGGACACCCGCTCTCGCTCCACGCGCGGTCGCTGGAAGCCAGTTCACGCCCACGGATGAAGAAATCGCGAGCGGGCACGACCGAAGAGGCGGCCGCGAGACCGGCCGGCATCTTTGCCAGGACGGCGCGGCGCGTCGCCGTGGCGCTGACGATTTCCGTTGCCGTCGGACTCCTGCTGGCGACCCTGGCGAAGAGCTCCCCGTCCGCGTTCTTCGTCCGCGCCATCATCATCGGCCTGTCGGCGACGACCGCCTTTGCACTGTTCGAAGTGTGGCCTCGCAGGCTGCCCCGCTGGCTCCAGCGATGGGTCCTTCAGGTCGTCACCGTCGGCGCTTCCGTGCCGGTCACGCTGTTCGCGATGTACTATCCTCCCCCGCCCGGTGCTCCGCCCTTCCTGGAGCACCACGACTGGATGCTCCTCACGCACCTTGCCCTCCTCGTCGCGCCGTGGACGGCGCTCGCGGCGGTCGTCCGGCAGAAGGAAGCCGTCGTCCGCCATCAGAACCTCGCGTTCGCGCTGGAGCGCAGCGAGCTCGAGCGGCAGGCGCTCGACGCGCGTCTGCATCTGCTGCAGGCGCAGGTCGCGCCCCACTTCCTCTTCAACACCCTCGCGAACGTGCAGGCGCTCGTCGATTCGGGTTCGCCGCACGCGCCGGCCGTGCTTCGAAGCCTCGTCCAGTACCTTCGCGCGGCGGTGCCGCTGCTCCACGATCCCGCCGCGACCATCGAGCGCGAGCTGCGGCTCGTGCGGCCCTATCTCGAGCTGATGCAGATGCGCATGCCCGATCGCCTCGAGTACGCGATGAACGTCGACCCGGCGGCGCTGACGCTTCGCTGTCCTCCGACCACGCTGCTGACCCTGGTGGAGAACGCCGTGCGGCACGGGATCGACCCCAGTGAAGAAGGGGGACGGATCGACATCGACATCGCACGGCGCGGTGAACGCTGCGTGGTCCGCGTCAGCGACACGGGCGTCGGACTCCAGCCGTCGGTGAGCGGTCTGGGGACCGGGCTTACGACGCTGCGCGAGCGGCTGCGGCTGATCTTCGGCGATGCGGCGCAGCTGCGCCTGGCGTCCGGCGCGACCCGCGGGGTCGCGGTCGAAGTCGACATGCCGGCGCAGACATGAACGCCCACGCGACGGCGTTGATCGCCGAGGATGAACCGCTGCTGCGCGATGCGCTGCGGCGCCAGCTCGCGGAAGTCTGGCCCGAGCTGGAGATCGTGGCCGAGGCGCGCAACGGCCGCGAGGCGGTGCGGCTCTTCGAGGAGCTGCATCCCGACATCTGCTTCCTCGACATCCACATGCCGGGTCTCTCCGGCGTCGATGCCGCGAACCACATCGGGCGTCGCGCGCACCTCGTGTTCGTCACCGCGTACGATCACTACGCGGTGCAGGCCTTCGCGCAGGGCGCGCTCGATTACCTGCTGAAGCCGGTGGAACAGGCGCGGCTCGCGGAAACGGTGAGCCGCCTCGAGGAACGTCTGCGGTCGTCGCGGCCGGCGATCAACACCGAGCAGCTGCTGCAGGAGCTCAGCGCCCAGCTGGCGCGGCTGCGGGGCGGCGGGAGCGGCGCGCCGCTGCGCTGGATTCGGGTGCAGTCGGGAAAGACCGTGCGCCTGGTGGCGGTCGACGACGTCGATTACCTCCGGTCGGACGCCAAGTACACGGTCGTGGCGTGGCGCGACGGAGAGAAACCCGTCGAGGCGGTGGTCCGTATGCCCCTCAGGGAGCTGCTCGAGCAGCTCGATCCGGAGCAGTTCGCGCAGGTCCATCGATCGGTGGTGGTGAACCTGCGCGCGATCCGGCACGTGAAGCGGCATGAGAACGAGACCGCGGAGATCCACCTCAAGGAGCGCGGCGACGTGCTCCCCGTGAGCCGCAGCTACGTGCACCTGTTCAGGCAGATGTAGCGGCCGCCCGTCCGCCGGAATCCGCGCTTCGTCGCAGTGTCGTTGTAGGCGCGTTATGCATCCACCAGATTTGCCTCGCACGCAGACGGTGCAGGCCGAAGCGTAGGATCGCACGAGCGCAACGCCGATCGCCCCGCATCGTCCCCCGCCGATCCCCCCGATCGACTTCCGTCCGACACTCCGTCCCGGCTGCTCACTGAAAAGGAGGGCGCATGCTCCTGCCGATCCATGTTGCCGCGGGAGGGCTGGCGATCGTGCTCGGCGCCGTGGCCCTGCTCGCGAGGAAGGGCGGGACCGTCCACCGCCGCAGCGGAGTGCTGTTCGTCTGGGCCATGCTCGTCATGGGCACCAGCGCCGCGGTCCTGGGGCTTCGCGACGGTCCCGCCGACGTGGTGGCGGGGCTCCTGGCCGCCTACTTCGTCGGCACCGCGTGGACGACCGTCCGCCCCGCGTCGCCATGGACCCGCCGCATCGATGCCGCCGCGCTGACGGTCGCGGTCGGACTCGCGCTCCTGGCGGCCGTGGGCGGCGTCACGTCCATCGACAACCCCGGCCTTTCCTCCGGCGGCGTCCCGTTTCGCACCATCGGCGTGATGTCCCTCATCCTCGCCACCGTCCTCCTCCTGGCAGCGGCGGGGGACCTGCGCGTCATGCGATCCGGGATGCCCCGCGGCGGGCCGCGCCTGGCGCGCCATCTGTGGCGGATGTGCTTCGCCCTGTTCATCGCGGCCGGATCGTTCTTCTCGATCCAGGAGCGGGTGGCGAAAGTCCTTCCCGAGCCGTTCACGAGCGGCCCCCTGCGCGCGCTGCCGATCCTGCTGCTGTTCGGTACGATGTTCTACTGGTTGTGGAGGGTCCGCGGCCGCCGCACGCCGCCGGTGCTCGTCCGGCACGACGCGGTGGCATCCGCCGCTCGCGCGAGCGCGAAAGCCTGACAGGAGAGTCTCGGATGAAACACGGCGCCATGCTGACGGTCGCGTCTCTGCTCTCGGTCCTCCTCTTCACCTTTCACGTGGCGGACGACATCGTCCGCGGCATAGAGCCGGGAACGGTGTCGAACCTCCCCGCCGTGCCCATCTGTGTCGTCTGGCTGTACGGAACGCTGGTGCTCGCCGAACGATACGGAGGAGTGCGTGGAGTCCGCCAGGGGCTCCGCGCCGTTGGAAACGGTAGTATCGTTCTTACGGCGCCCGCAGCCCGGCCCGGAGCGCAGCGGAGGGACACGCGCCCAAGCCTCGCCGTTGAAGTTGCCGTTCAGCGGAGCCCGACGAAGCGAAGACGCCAGCCCCCAGAACGGGGGCCGGC
>DATABT010000446.1:0-5695 GCA_036259455.1 Longimicrobium sp.
CGGGAACGCAGGGGGTGCTGCATACATCTGTCGGACGTGAAGCCGGAAAGTCGCACGTGCGGTGGCGGGATCGGTGATGACAAACGCGGAGCTCTTCGGCACAACAACGTCGAGGCGCGGGGAGATCATCTCCCTCGCGCCTCGACGTTGTTGTGCCGAAGAGCTCCGCGTTTGTCATCACCGATCCCGCCACCGCACGTGCGACTTTCCGGCTTCACGTCCGACAGATGTATGCCGCACCCCCTGCGTTCCCGGGAGCCGATCATGCGAAACGTCAAAGTCCTCTTCTTCGCCGCCGATCCCATTTTCGGCCGTCCCGATGGGGTACCGCTGGAACTCGCCGACGAGATGCGCGAGATCGAGTATCACGTGAAACAGGCGCGGTTCGGCGGTCGCCTCCAGTTCAAGCCGCACGGTGCCGCGCGCGCGGACGACCTCCTGGATCTTCTCGAGCATACGGACGCGCGCGTGGTGCATTTCAGCGGGCACGGCGGACGCCACGGCCTGCACCTGGTCGCGCGAGACGGGCGCAATGTTCATCCCGTGGATGCGGCGGCGCTCAAGCAGGTGTTCGGCGCGTATCACGGTTCCGTACGGCTGGTTGTTCTGAGCGCCTGCTCGTCAGACCAGGAGGCGCAGGCGATCGCCGACATCGTGGGATGCGCCATCGGCACGCCGAGCACCATCTCCGACACCGCGGCCATCACGTTCAACAGCCGGTTCTACCGGGCGATCGCCAACGGGTACTCCGTGCAGCGTGCATTCTACACCGCGCGCATGGCCCTTCAGGTGTACCGCATCCCGAAGGCGGAGTATCCGGAGCTGTTCCGGGGCAATGGTGTTGATCCGAAGGATGTGGTGCTGGTGAAGGCGAACCGGATCGTGCCCCACCGCGCGGTTCTGGCCGGTGCCAGCTGCCTCCTCACCGCGGCGATGGTCAACCGGCCGCCGAACGTGCATCCGGAACCGACCGTCTCCGACAGCGCGTGCAGCTCAGATGCGGCGCCGGCGGGAGTTCGTCCGCTGACGCACTCGGAAGGCGCGGCCTCCACAACGCCCGCCGCTCCGGCCGGACCGGCGGCTCATCTGGCGACGGCCAAGGCTTTCTACGGGGACAGGAATTACGCCGCCGCCAGATCCGCCTTTGCGGACGCCGCGGACGCAGGAAACGGCGAAGCGATGGGATGTCTGGGCTACATGGTTCTGTACGGCAGGGGCATGGCCCCGCAGCCGCTCACCGGTTTTGAGCTGGTCCACACCGCTGCCACGGATGAGCGGGATCCGCATGCGATGTATGCGCTCGGCAACGCCTATCTCGCTGGCGTAGGTACAACGGCGCGCCCACACCTGGCGGAGTACTGGTTCAAGGAGGCGGCGACGCTGGATTACGCCGAAGCAATGCGAAGCCTGGGCGACCTCTCGCGGACCAGGATGAACGACAGCAGCCATCGGGAGGCGCTCGTCTGGTATCAGAAAGCCGTGGATTCAGGCTCGATTGACGCAAGGGTCGACATCGGGATGATGTACGAGTTCGGATGGGGACTCCAGCGTGATCCGGGCAAGGCGCTCGAGTGGTACCGATCCGCCGCCACGGCCGGATCGCCGCGCGGGATGTGGGCGGTAGGCCAGAGTTATCAGAAAGGGGTGGGCGTGGCGCCCGACTACGATGAGGCCATGCTGTGGTACACGAGGGCAGCCCAGGAAGGATCTGCGAACGCGATGAACAGCATCGGCGTTCTGTACGAGAACGGCCTTGGCGTCGGCAAGAGCCGCTGGAAAGCGTATCGGTGGTACAAACGCGCCGAGAAAGCAGGTTCTCCGCTCGCCAGAGGCAACCTCGGCAATTTCGGACGCGGCTGATCACCCTGCCCACGCGATCTTTCCGTGCGCGTCGAGCACCACCGCCCACCCGTCCGCATCCTTCCGCGCGAACCAGTTCTCCCGGTCGGCTCCTCATTCATGGCCCGGTCGGCGAGGGAAGGCGCGGCGCGGACCACCATCCGCCCATCCCCCGAATCGCGTTGTTCTACGGCTGCCAGCGTGGGTAGCTCCCCAGCACACGCAGCGACTGCGCGGCGCGCCGCGCGTGGTCCAGGGCCTCGCGCAGGGGCGAGGCGCCGGCGGCGCCGTCCACGTCCAGGAAGAAGCGGTAGCTCCACGGCTGCCCGGCGGGGCGCGACTCCAGCTTGGTGAGGTTCACGCCGCGCTCGGCGAACGGCTGCAGCAGGCGCAGCAGCGCGCCGGGCGCGTTCGCCGTCTCCGCCAGCAGCGAGGTGCGGTATGCGGCGGACGCGTCCGCGGCGGGGCGGGGGAGCGGCGCGTCCGTGCGGGCCACCAGCAGAAAGCGCGTCTGGTTATCCGGCCGGTCTTCCACGTCGTGGTCGATGATGACGAGCCCGTAGCGCTCCGCCGCCAGCCGGCTGGCGATGGCCGCGGCGGCCGGATCTCCGCGAGACGCGACTTCCCTGGCCGCGCCCGCCGTGTCGTACCACGAAACCGCCTCGATCCGCGGATGCGCGGCAATCCAGCGGCGGCACTGCGCCAGCGCCACCGGGTGCGAGAGTACGCGCGCCACCCCGTCCAGCGGCGCGCCGGGGAGCGCGAGCACGCAATGGTGGATGGGGGAGATGATCTCGCCCACCACGCCCAGGTCCGGGGACGCCAGCACGTCGTAGCTGGCCACCACGCTCCCGGCCAGCGTGTTTTCGATGGGGAGCAGCCCATAGTCCGCTTCGCCCGCGATGGTGCGCGCGCCCACCGCGTCGAAGTCCCGGCACGCCACCGGCTCGGCCGCGTGGCCGAAGTATCGCCGCACGGCCTCGTCGCTGTACGCGCCCGGCTCGCCCTGGAACGCCACGCGCACCGCGGCCCCGTTGCTCTGATCGTCCGTCATCCCGCGACTGTACCGGGTCTGCCCGCCTCCCGTCAATCCGCCCGCATCTCACAGTTCGGCCATAAACGGCGCGGCGCCTCCCTCTGGACGATCCAGAAGACGTCATCCTGAGGGAGGCGCCGCTCGCGACCTTGTTGTATGAGGGACTCTGGCGCCGACCGAAGGACCTTGCCGGCACAACCGAGGGTCTGGCTCCACGTCGTGAAGCCACCCCCCGGTTCGGAAGGAAGGTCCTTCGGTCGCGCCGCAAGCGCTTGCATTACTTCAGGTTCCGCGCGGGCACTCCCTGAATGGAAAGGAATCCGGACGAGGTCCGTCGAGCGAGGCGTGGCACCTGCCCGGGCGAGTAGATTCCGCAGTCGGCGCCACAGGTTCCTGCACCGGCAGCGATCACGCGGCGCCTCCTTCGAAATGACACCCGCGGCGCGAGCGACTTTCATCCCACAGGTTCCGCGCGCGCTCCCTCAGGATGACGTCTTCTGGCTTCCGGAGGTTCAGCAACATTCTCTCCCGTCGGGTTCATCAGGGAGGTTGCTCTATTCAAGCCCCATCGCCTCGGCGCGCGGCCGGCGGGTACTGCGCGTCGGTGACGGCCTCCATCCAGTCCACCGCCGTGCCGTCCAGCGCCTCCTGGATGGCGATGTGCGTCATGGCCGTGGTGGCGGTGGCGCCGTGCCAGTGCTTTTCGCCCGGCGCGAACCACACTACGTCGCCGGGGCGGATCTCCTCCACCGGACCCCCCTCGCGCTGCGCCCATCCGCAGCCGGCGGTGACGATCAGCGTCTGGCCCAGTGGATGGGTGTGCCACGCCGTGCGCGCGCCGGGCTCGAAGGTGACGGCGTTGCCGGCCGCCCGCGCCGGCGCGCTGATCCCGAACAGCGGGTCGATGCGCACCGTGCCGGTGAACCACTCCGCCGGTCCTTTCACGGACGGCTGCGATCCGGCTCGTCGGATCTCCATGCTCCTCCTTTCGTGTCCTCGATGTTCGTGCGATCCATATCCATCTCTGTAGCCTTCCTCGAGCCGGGGCCTCCCCTGGAACAGGCGGAGGTGCAACGTGCGAATGCTCAGTTCAATCCCGGGACCCCGTGACCGCCGCGTGCCGCCATTGATTACTGAAGCGGCACGAACGCAAGGCCGTTGTTCGGGTTCATGGGAATCACCAGCTGGTTTGCGCCGGCGTCGTAGCACATGGACGCCGCGCTCGGAATGTTGCGGGCGATGAGCTCGGCGGGGGTACCCGGACGGATGCGGGAGACCCCTCCCTGCGTGACGCTGCTCACGTACTTGGTTCCGTCCGGCATGATGACCAGACCATCGCTGCCCGGCTGGGCCGCGTTCTCCGTCCTCACCAGCTGGCCGGCCGGAGAGAACGTCAGCACCTCGGCGTTGCCCATGTTGGCGACGACGACGTTGCCTTGCGGATCGAAGGCGATCCCGTTGGGCGTACGGAGCGGCGCACCCTGCACGAAGACCGACGCCGTCCCGTCCGGCGCGATCTTCCATACCCGCCACGTCGCCGGGTCCGGGTCGTTGCCGAAGTCGCCCGTCTGGGTCGCGTAGATCGCGCCGTCGTCCGCGACGTCGATGTCGTTGAGCCAGGGAGCGCCGTCCACGCGGATCTCGCCGGCCGGCGCCCCCGTGCGAAGGTCGAAGCGGCGGATGACGGCGACGCTCGGCTCGCCCCCGGTGCCGCCGTCGCGGTCGGCGACGTACAGCATGCCGTGGGCGATGTCGCTGCCGAACGGCTCGTTCAGCACCAGCGGCGGCGTCAGGTTCGACCGCTGCGCCGGGCTCTGCACCCCGATCCACCGGGCCGTGTGGACCGACCCGTCGTGGTTGATGAACGAAACCCAGGCGTCGTTGGCCTGGACGCTCTGCGGAACGCCGCGGTTGGGCACCACGATGACCCCGCGCTCCGCGTCGTACGAGCAGCTTTCCGCGGAGTAGATGGCGCCGTAGACCTTCACGTTCGGCGAGATCGCCTCGAAGTCCCGGCCGGG
Source organism: Longimicrobium sp. (assembly GCA_036259455.1). GTDB lineage: Bacteria > Gemmatimonadota > Gemmatimonadetes > Longimicrobiales > Longimicrobiaceae > Longimicrobium. The sequence continues at coordinate 4,897 of DATABT010000446.1, forward strand.
CGTGGCGGTGGTCGGCAGACCGAGCGGATTGCCCACGGACCAGGGCCGTGGTCCTTCCGGCTGCTGAGCGGCCACCGGGGCAGCGAAAAGGCTGATGGCCAGGCCGGCTGCCCGGCCGAGGGACCCTGCGCGTAGCATGTGCGCTCTCCTGGATGTCGTCGTTGCCGTTGTGTGCCGCTCAGCGGGAGGTTCAGTGCAGGATCATCGCCGCGGCGCGCTCGGCGCCGCCGCCTGCGCAAAGCCCTGCGTCGCATTGCCGCCCAGCCGCGGCGCTGCGGCCAGGCCTCCCGCCGACAGCAGGAAGGAGCGCCGTCCGATCTCTTGTTTTCGTTCTGCTGCCATTTCTCACGTCCTTTCGTGGTACCTGGATCGGCTGGCTCTCCCGCGACCTGTGTCGCCAACCATCCCGCGCGGTACTCATTGTCCGGTCCAAGCAGGCTTTTACTGATCGCGATCGGGTGGATGATGTGCCCGGGCGGACTTCCGCGTCCGCAGCCACGATCCGGCCTCTTCAAAAAAATCGCGATCCCGTCCCCTCGCCGTTAGCACCCTCCCTGCCAAGGACAGCGTGCATCCTGACGATCCCCTCCGGTCCGCCTCCGGCCGTCGCACTCCCAACCACCCAGCAGTTTCAACCTCCCCAGCGTTTTTTTGGAGGAGGCGCGAGCCTGAGCGAGCGGAGCGGGGCTCGCGTCGGGCCTGCCACCCCGCGCCCACTCAGGCCTCCGGGATCTCGATGCCGTAGATCTCCAGGGTGATGCTGTCGGGCTCCGGCCGCGCTCGACACCGGCGTGCGCGG
>DATABT010000447.1:0-2611 GCA_036259455.1 Longimicrobium sp.
CGCGGCAACCGGCCGGCAACTCGCGCTCAGGGGCAGGCGGGCGCTCGTGGTCGTTACCGAAGGCCGCCCGCGGCCGGTGCGGCGGACGCGGGCGAACGCGCCGGCCCCGGGCACACCGGCCGGGAGTGCGCTGCGATAATCGTCCGGAACGCGGCCTCGTCGATGTTCCCGCCGGACAGCACCACGGCCACCCGCCCCGGGAACTCCGGCATTCCGTCCGAGAGCAGGGCCGCCAGCCCGCACGCCCCGCTGGGCTCCACGAGAATGCCGAGGTGCTCCCGGCAGAGCGCCATGGCCTGCGCGATGGCGGCGTCGCTCACGGCGAGCACGCCGTCCAGCAGGCGCCGGTTCATCGCGAACGTAGTTTCCGCCGGCGTACTGTGGCGCAGCCCGTCCGCGATGGTCGCGGGAGAGGGAATGGAGACGCGGCGGCCGGCCCGCAGCGAGAGCTGCGTATCGTTCGCCGTGTCGGGCTCCACGCCGATCACCTGGACCTCCGGCCGCAGTTCCTTGATGACCGCGGCGCACCCCGCAGCCAGCCCCCCGCCCCCCACCGGAACCAGGAGCGCGTCGAAATCGCAAGCCTGGTCCAGGATCTCGAGCGCGATCGAACCGTTCCCGGCGAGAACGAAGGCGGATTCGGCGGATGGAACGACGGCGTACCCCCTGGCGCGGGCGATCTCGTCCACCACGCGGTCCCGGTCGGCCGTCTGCCGGTCGTAGAACACGACCTCGGGATGATACTGGCGGATCCGCTGGAGCTTTCGGGCGGGGAGGTCCCGCGGCACCACCACCACGGCCCGGGTTCCGGCGAGCCGCGCGCTCAGCGCGAGCGCCTGGGCGTGGTTGCCGGACGACGCCCCGACCACGCCCCGCAGGCGCGCCGCGGCACCGATCCCCATGACGTGGTTGTACGCGCCCCGCAGCTTGAACGCCCCGGTCCGCTGAAGGTTCTCGGCCTTGCAGAGCACCCGGGCCCCCAGGCGCGCGTCCAGCCGGTCACTGGCGAGAAGGGGCGTCCGCTCCGCAACGCCGTGGATGCGCGACACCGCGTCCCGCACGTCCGCCATGGTGATCATTGTGTCCCTGCCTGCGATCATGCACGGTATGCCCCGGGGTCGAGGGCGGAATTGAGGATGCAGCGGATCATGCGGTCGTACTCCACGCCGATCGAGGCGCACATCGTCGCCAGCGTGGCCGTAGGCTTGAGGCTCGGCAGGGTGTTCACTTCCAGGAAGTACGGCGTCCCGTCCTCCACGACGATGAAGTCGCTCCGGGAGTATCCCGAGCACCCGAGCGCCCGGTGCGCCGCCAGCGCAAGCGCGCTGAGCCGGTCGTTGAGCGCGGCCGGCAGTTCGGCGGGACAGTGAAAGCTGCGCAGCCCGGCGGTCTGCTTTGCCGGGTGGTCGAAGAACGCCTGCGGGGTCCTGATCTCCAGCGGCGGCAGCCCCACGGGGCCGCCGTCCAGGTCCAGGACGCCCACCGTGACGTTGCGTCCCGCCAGGAACGGCTCCGCCATCAGCCGGGCGCCGTTCCCGCCGGCGTGGCGCAGAATGCCGGCGACTTCGGCGGCGGAGTGGCCGACCTCGATCCCCAGGCTGCTCCCTTCCGACTCCGGTTTGATGATGACCGGCAGTCCCAGCGACTCGGCGATCTGCCGCGCCCCCGCCTCCACCGGCTGCGCGGGATCGATGCGGACCTCGGGACAGACCGCCACGCCGGCCGCCCGCACGATGGTCTTCGCGGTGGGCTTGTGCATCCCCATCGCGCTGGCCAGCACCCCCGAGCCCGAGTAGGGGATGCCGAGCGTCTCCAGCAGGCCCTGCAGCTTGCCGTCCTCGGCGTACTGCCCCGCGATGGCGAGAAAGGCTACGTCCACGTCACGAAGCGCGTCGACCAGCCCGTTGCACGTGTCGATGACGCGGACGTCGTAGCCCTGGCGGCGCAGCGAGTCGCTGGCCGATTCTCCCGACTGCAGCGACGGGTTGCGTTCCCTGCTCACCCCGCCGGTAAGCACACCGATCCGGCCCCTGCCGGGCAATTCGAGAAGCGGCTGCATGGAACAAAAGTATTAAGAAAGGCGGGAGACGATCCTGCGAGGCAGAGTCCAGGATAAGCGGTCCCGGTTCAGCCGTCAACACGCTTCGTCCAGGCGGTGCCCCGCCGGACGGAAGAAACCCTCGCCCGTCGTTTGGACCAGAAAGGCCCCCTCCGCCCGCGACGGTCGCCGCGCGGAGCAACGAGCCCCTCCGGCCGCAGGGGCAGGTCACGGACGTGCTGGAAGCCGACAAGCCCCCGAAGCGCGTACGCACCTCGGAGGCTTGCAGTCAGGGCAGTGGGCCTGGGCCGATTCGAACGGCCGACCTCACGCTTATCAGGCGTGCGCTCTAACCAACTGAGCTACAGGCCCTTCAACCAGTGTGTCGGAGATGTCTGTGCAGGTCGACCTGTGAGGACTTTCCGCGGACGCCCCGGTTCCGAAGAACCTTCGCTTCCGTTTACTCGTCGCTCCAGAAAGGAGGTGATCCAGCCGCAGGTTCCCCTACGGCTACCTTGTTACGACTTCGCCCCAGTCACCGAGCTCGCCTTCGGCCGCTCCGTCCTCTTGCGA
>DATABT010000448.1:0-2942 GCA_036259455.1 Longimicrobium sp.
CGGCCGTCGCCGCGCCGGAGCCGGCGCGTTCGCCGGTGCCGCCCGCGGGGGAAACGCTGTTCGCGGGGCGCAGCCCGGACCTGGTGGACCCCGACGCCACGCGCGTGGAGGGGATCGCCCCGCCGCCCGCGTTCCCCGCCGGCCGCTTCGAGCTGGTGGTGGAGGACGAGAACGGCACCGAGCGCGAGCGCTTTCCCATCACCCAGCCGCAGGCGACGGTCGGGCGGCAGACGGACAAGCCGGAGCTGCGCAGCGACATCCAGCTCACCGGGCCCGAGTTCGACCGGGTGAGCCGGCGGCAGCTGGCGCTGGCGTGGGCGGAGCGCGACGGACGCCCCGGCTTTACGGTGTACAACCTGGGGCTGAACGCCATCCACGTGGGCGAGCGCGAGGTGAGCGGCGCCAACGCGCGGCAGGGGGCGCTGGACGTCGGCGGAATGGGCGAGCACAGCACCTGGGTGTCGCCGGGGGAGGCCATCCGCATCGGCGGCCATGGCCCCATCGTCCGCATCGTCGACAACCAGGAGGCGGAAAAGGACGGCGGCGGCGGGCTGGAGCTGCACGTGGTGCCGCCGGAGGACCCGGACGCCACCCGGTTTGGATGAGAAAGGAGAGTGCGGGAGTGCGAAAGTGCGAGCGTGCGAAAGGGGGGGATGACAGGCGTCCCCGGCGCGTCCGAAACGTTTGAGGGATCGGTGCGTATCCACTCTCGCACTTTCGCACTCCCGCACTTTCGCACTTCTTTCAGCGGTGGGCGGGGATGAGGGGCGCGGTACACCCCATCGCCTGGTGAGGCTATCATGGCAGGGCTGGCGCAGTTCCTGGTCGGACACGTACTGAGCGACCGGTACCGGCTGGAGTCGGTGCTGGGCGAGGGCGGCTTTGGCGTCGTTCTGCGCGCGACCGACCTCAGGTGCGACCGCGAGGTCGCCGTCAAGGTGCTCGACGCGCCGCGGGGAATGAGCCCCGTGCAGATCGAACGGCTGCGCCACCGCTTTCAGCGCGAGGCGGAAGTGGCCGCGCGCCTGCCCCTGCACCCCAACCTGGTGCCGGTGCTGGACTACGGCGCCACGGAGCGCCTGGACTACCTGGTGATGGAGCTGCTCCGCGGCGAAAGTCTGCGCGAGCGGCTGGCGCGGGAGGATGACCCCATCCCCCTGCGCACCGCGCTCCGCGTGCTGCGCGACGCGGCGCTGGGCGTGGCCGCCGGGCACCAGGCGGGGCTCATCCACCGCGACCTCAAGCCGGCCAACATCTTCCTCGAAGGGGACCGCGCCTCGCCGACCGTGAGGATCCTGGACTTCGGGATCGCCAAGCTGATCGACGAGGCCGAAGCGGAGGAGACGCGCACGCACCTCACCCTTCCCGGCGAGTGGTTCGGCAGCGAGTTCTACTCCCCCCCGGAGCACCTGCGCCGCGAGGCGGTGACCCGCGCGTCGGACGTGTACAGCCTGGGCGTGGTCGCCTTCGAGCTGCTCACGCGCACCCGGCTGTTCACCGCGCAGGACCAGGAGCGCCGCCGCAACGGCCTTCCCGTCCCCGTGCCGTCGCTCGTCGCGCGCAACGCGGCCGTCCCGCGCGACGCGGAGTGGATCGTCCGCAAGGCGCTGGAAGACGATCCCGCCGACCGCTTCGAGACCGCCGGCGAGATGGCGGCCGAGCTGCACCGCGCCATCAACCGCCTGCGCCGCGCCACGGACCTGCCGGCGGAGGAGACCGTCGCCGCGGCCGCCGTCCCCGCCGACGCGGGCGGGACGGAGGTCTCCGTGGATGAGGGAACGGTCGTCGCGGCGGACGAGAGGACGGCGATGGACGCGGCCCTGGGCGCGCTGGGCCTGCGCCGCCGCGCCAGGGACGCCGATCCGTCGGGGCTGGACCGCGAGGTCGAGCGCCTGCGCTGGAAAAAGGTGCGGCGCCGCGCGCTGCAGGCCGCGGGAATCGGCGCGCTGGCGTTCGGCGGCATCGCGGGCGGCTACGGCATCGCCGCCATGCGCCAGGCGGAGGGGGTGATGCAGTCCCCCGTCCCCGCCCGCGTGCTGACCGCCGCGGAGGAGAACGAGGAGGGCATCCGCCGGTTCCGCGACCGCGACTACACCGGCGCGCTGCAGCACTTCGCGCGCGCGGCGGAGATGGCGCCGGGCAACGCGGAGTACATGAACAACCACGCGTACACCCTTCTCCGCGCCGGCCGCGCGGACGAGGCCATCAGCGCGCTGCAGGAGGTGGTCGCGCGGCATCCGCGGCGCGAGGTGGCATACAGCAACCTGGCGGAGGCGCAGCTGGCCCGCGGCGACACGGCCGGCGCCATTACCACCATGCAGGCGCTGCTGGCCATCGCCCCGTCGCCCGCGCGGCGCAACGAGGCCGAGACGCTGCTCGCCCGCCTGGGCGCCGACACCTGGGACACGCGGGAGTGGGAAGACGCGCAATCCACCGATCCCACCGTCGACACCGCGGAAGAGGATCAGCCGTGGGAGGAGTGGACGCCGCCGGAGTTCGGCACGCGGGCGGACACGGTGGTCACGGAGGATGGGGTGACGATCACGGAGGGCGCGCGCATCGGCGGCGCGGGCATTCTGCGCCGCCGCAACCGCGGCCCCGACGGCCGCTGGCGCGACAGCGTGCTCCTGCACACCACGCCGCGGGACACGCTGCGCATCGGGTGGCCGTAGCCCTCCCCCGGCCTCGCCCAGGCTCATCCCCCCCCGAAAACCCGCGGGAGGGGGACGAACGGCACGGGCTCCGGGGCGGTCGGGACGGCGTTGCGCGAGGGGCCGGCCGCCCCCTCCCTGGCCCTCCCTCCGCAAACCGCGCGGGGGAGGGAGCGAGTTCCGGTGCGGCACCGCTCGCGAGGAACGCGCGGATGGGGGCGCCATGCGGGACTCGCCACATACGCGGGAACAAACGAACGGGGCACGCGCCCGGACGTCTACGTAAACAGA
>DATABT010000449.1:0-2647 GCA_036259455.1 Longimicrobium sp.
GCCCGGTGACGAGTGCCCAGTGGCCCGGAGGTATTCGCCCTGGGCGCGGGTCACCGGGCACGGGGCACTGGGCACTTGGCACTTGAACCTTTCTCTTCGATGATGATCTCCGTTTCCGTCGCCGGCTCCCCCCGTCCCCCCGCCCGGCTCCTGGTGGTTCCCGTGCTGGAAGGCGGGGAGCAGGACGCGGCCTTCCGCACGCTGGACGAGGCGGTCGGCGGGCACCTCTCCACCCTGCTCTCGCGCGGCGACCTCAAGCCCGGCTTCGGCGAGACGACGCTCTTCTTTCCCGCGGAGGGCGCGGGCGGGGCGGAGCGCGTCCTGCTCGTGGGCGTAGCGAAGGCCGCGGAGCTGACGGGCGAGCGCCTGCGCCGCGCCGCCGGGGCCGCCGCCAAGCAGGCCGCGAAGTCGCGCGTGCCGTCGGTCGCGTTCGCGTTGCCCGCGTCGTCGCTGCCGGTGGCGGACGCGGCGCGCGCGGTGGCCGAGGGGCTGGTGCTGGGCTCGTACGCCTTCCGCGACCTCAAGTCGCCGGCGCCGGACGCCCCGGTGCCCGTCGCGCTGGAGGAGGCGACCCTCGTGCTGCCCGCGGGCGCGGACGAGGGCGCGGCGGCGGAGGGCGCGCGCGTGGGCGAGATCATCGGCCGGGCGGAAAACGTGGCGCGCCAGCTGGGGAACCTGCCCGGCAACGTGGCCACGCCCACCTGGCTGGGCGAGACGGCGGAGCGCATCGGGCGCGAGCGCGGGCTCAAGGTGACGGTGCTGGGGCCGGATGCGCTGCGGGAGGAGGGGCTGAAGGCGCTCCTCGCGGTCGCGCAGGGGTCGCAACAGGAGCCGCGGCTCATCATCATGGAGCACGCGGGCGGCCCGGCGGGGCAGAAGCCGCTGGTGATCGTGGGCAAGGGGCTGACGTTCGACGCCGGCGGCATCTCCATCAAGCCCGCGGAGGGGATGGAGGACATGAAGTTCGACATGTGCGGCGGGGCGGGGACCATCGCCGCCATGCAGGCCATCGCCGAGCTGGCGCTGCCCGTCAACGTGATCGGCATCGTCCCGTCCACCGAGAACCTGCTGGGCGGCGCGGCGATGAAGCCGGGTGACATCGTCCGCGCCCACGGCGGCAGGACCATCGAGATCGTCAACACCGACGCGGAGGGGCGGCTGATCCTGGTGGACGCCATCTCGTACGCGAAGCGCTTCGGTCCGGCGGCCATGCTGGACGCGGCCACGCTTACGGGCGCCTGCGTGGTCGCCCTGGGCCACCACGCCACGGGGGTGATGGGGAACGACGAAGGGCTGGTGCAGGAGGTGCTCCGCGCGGGCGAGGCCACGGGCGAGCGGTGCTGGCAGCTGCCCATGTTCGACGACTACCGCGAGCAGATCAAGAGCGAGTACGCCGACATCAAGAACTCCGGCGGGCGCGCGGCGGGAACCATCACCGCCGGCTGGTTCCTGCGCGAGTTCGTGGGCGACTGGCCGTGGGCGCACCTGGACGTGGCGGGAACGGCGTACGGCGAGGGCAAGATCCCGTACCTCACCAGGGGTGCCACGGGCGTGCCGACCCGCATCTTCGTGCAGTGGGTGATGGACCGCGCGGCCGCCGCCGGGGGTACAGCCGCCGCGTGACCCCCATCCGTCCGATCCGCCGCCTTCTCCCGGCCGTGTTCGCCGGGCTCGCCGCCGCCGCGCTCGTGCCGGCGGCGGACCTGCGCGCGCAGGACACCATCCCCGCGCCGCCGGATTCCGTGCAGGTGGCCATCCCCGGCGAGGCGGTGCGCGGCGACACCATTCCCGACGAGGCCAAGCCGGACTCCGTTCCCGCCGACAGCACGCGCCCCGCGCCCAACTTTCCCCTCTATCCCGGCCCGCGCCAGGAGGGGTTCGGCGCGGCGAGCTGGGTGTTCGGGCCGTCGGACCTCTCGCGTTTTCACGGGCTTACGCTGCTGGACCTGCTGGAGCGGCTCCCGGGGCTCGTCATCACCCGCGAGGGCGGGGTGGGGCGCGCGGCGGGGATCGCGGCGTTCGCAAGCGGCGGCGGGCGGTTCCGCGTGTACCTGGACGGCTGGGAGCTGCGCCCGCTGAACGCGACCGTGCTGGACCTGCAGCACGTGCCGTTGGTGGACGTGGTGGAGGTGCGGGTGACGCGCGGGATGACGGAAACGCGCGTGGACCTGCAGACGCTGCGGCTGACCGACCGCCGTCCCTACGCGCAGATCGAGGGCGGCGAGGGCGACTTCGCCACGCGGCTGCTGCGGGGATACTTCGCGCGGCCGTGGGGGGAGCGCTTTCTGGTGCAGGTGGGATTGGACCTGGTGGAGACGGCGGGATTCCGCCGCGCGGCCGGGTTCAACGAGAACACGGCGATGGCCAGGCTGAGCTACGCCTTCGCCCCGGACCGCGCGCTGCAACTGGAGTACCGGTCCACGGGAATCGATACCGACCGCACCGCGGAGGGGCTGCTGCCGCCGCCGGAGAGCTTTGACCGCGGCGAGCTGCTGCTGCGCGGGCGCGGCCGCTTCTTCGGGCGCCCCGCGCAGCAGCAGCTCGCCGCCGGAGAGCTTTGACCGCGGCGAGCTGCAGCCCCTCCGCGGTGCGGTCGGTATCGATTCCCGTGGACCGGTACTCCAGTTGCAGCGCGCGGTCCGGGGCG
>DATABT010000450.1:0-7076 GCA_036259455.1 Longimicrobium sp.
GAGGAACGAGCCGGGACGGGGCTTGTGGCCGTTCGAGCCGCGGCTTCAGCCGCCCACTCGCAGGCGCGGCAGTTGCCCAACCACGCGAGGTGCGAATATTTTCGCACACCGGTCCAACGACGGAAACGCATGCCCCCCGCAATGGAGAGACTCCGTTGAAGAAGGTTCTTCCCTTCGCCGCGCTGTGCCTGGCCGCCGCGGCGTGCGCCACCACACAGCAGGCGCCCGCGCCCGCGTCCGCGGACGCCGCGCCGGCGGCCGGCGCATCCGCCACCGACGCCAACCAGCAGCTGGACGCGCTGGCCGAGGCGTACTGGGACGCCGGGATCGAGCTGAGCCCCGTGGGGGCCACGTCCACGGGCGACAACCGCTTCAACCACATCTACACGGTCTGGTTCGCGCCCGACATCCGGGCCCGCGCCCGCGCGCTCAACCAGGAGTACGCGCGCCGACTGCAGGCCATCGACCGCAGCGCGCTGGACCAGGAGCACCAGCTCACCTACGAGATCTTTCGCCGCGACCTGGAAGAGAGCCTCGAGGGCGAGCGGTTCCCGGGGCACCTGGTGCCCCTGAACCAGTTCTTCAACTTCACCGCCTCGTTCGCGCAGATGGGGGCCGGCACGGGCATTCACCCCTTCCGCACGGTGGATGACTACGAAGACTGGCTGGGGCGCGTCCGCGGCTTCGAGCAGGCCATCGACATCACCATCGCCAACATGCGCGAGGGGATGGAGACGGGAATCGTGCAGCCGCGCGTGCTGATGGAGCGCGTGCTGCCTCAGCTCAGCGCGCACGTGGTGGACGACCCCACGCAGAGCCTGTTCTGGGGCCCCATCACCAACATGCCGGAGAGCTTCAGCGCGGCGGACCGTGAGCGGCTGACGGCGGAGTACCGCGCCGCCATCATGGAGCGCGTGGTCCCCTCGTACCGCAAGCTGCACGACTTCGTCCGCGACGAGTACATGCCGCGCACGCGCACCACCGTGGGCCTGAGCGCCCTGCCGGACGGCCGCGCGTGGTACGAGTTCCAGGTCAAGACCACCACCACCACGGACCTTACGCCGGAGCAGATCCACGAGATCGGCCTGGCCGAGGTGGCGCGCATCCACCGCGAGATGGAGGGCGTGATGCGGCAGGTGGGGTGGACGGGCGACCTGCAGTCGTTCATGCGCCACGTGCAGACCGATCCGCGGTTCCGCTACAACACGCGCGAGGAGATGCTGGCCGACTACCGCGCGGCGCAGGCCCGCATCGACGCCACCACGGACCGGCTGTTCGACGTAAAGCCGAAGGCCAACTACGAGATCCGCCCGGTGGAGCCCTTTCGCGAGCGCAGCTTCAGCGGCGGCTCGTACACGCCGGCCGCGCTGGACGGCTCTCGCCCCGGCGTCTTTCACCTGAACACGTACGACCCGACCAGCCGCCCGCGCTACGGCATGGAGTCGCTGCTGATCCACGAGGGCTCGCCCGGGCACCACTTCCAGATCTCCATCGCCCGCGAGCTGGAGCACCTGCCCCGCCTGCGCCGCTTCGGGGGATACACGGCGTACAGCGAGGGCTGGGGGCTGTACGCGGAGACGCTGGGCCGGGAGCTGGGGCTGTACGCCGACCCGTACCAGTACTACGGCTACCTGGCCTCGGAGCTGTGGCGCTCCATCCGCCTGGTGCTGGACACGGGGATCCACGCAAAGGGGTGGACGCTGGAGCAGGCGATGGAGTACGCGCGCCGCAACTCGCCCAACAGCGAGACCACCATCCAGGCCGAGGTGGAGCGCTTCGCCGCCATCCCCGGTCAGGCGCTGGCGTACAAGGTGGGGGAGATGAAGATCACCGAGCTGCGCCGCCGCGCCGAGGCCGCCCTGGGCTCGCGCTTCGACATCAAGGCCTTTCACCGCGCGGTGCTGGAGGACGGCGCCCTGCCCCTGGACGTGCTCGACGACAAGATCGACCGCTGGATCGCCGCGCAGCAGGCCTCCCGCTGACCGCGGGAAAAGCCCGGGCCGCACACGGAGTCAACGGAGTCAGCGGAGCTTGCTCGTGCCGCCTCCGCTCGGTCTGGTGAGATGAACAAGGAGCGTCACTCCAGGAGGGGTGGCGCTCCTTCGTGCTTCAGCCGTGCATCATCTGGCAGATCTTATGCAGCGGATGATGGCGACCAGCCAGGGAGTTCCGCATGACGGACGAAGCCGCGAAGACGCAGGGGAACGCGCCCACCCAGCGCAAGCCTTTCCTGGAGCGTGCACACCTGTTCCTGCTCACGCTGACGTTGGTGATCGGGATTCCGATAACCGTGATCGGGCTTCAGCTCACACGTACAAAGAACACGGCCGACGTCGGGGTCGAAAGGGCGAAGCTCGTCTTGCAGGCGGCGAAGGACTATGGGCACATGGACCCTGATGAAGTGGTGGCCATCGTCAAAGCTCTGAGGGAAGCCAAACAGCACCGTGCCGCAGAAACACTGGCGGCGATGGCAGAACAGAATGCCCGCACGCGGCGCAAGCTCGCGGCAGTGATTCTGCCGCGCCACCGCGACTCCGCGGTGGTCGCGCTCGCGCATCTCGAGCATCGGCTGGACAACCAGCCCGCAATCCCAAAAAACCTGGTGGTTGCCTCGAACGGAAGACCCGTGGGAGTACCGCGAATCGAAATCCTGCCCATCCTGCCGGGTTCCGAAACGGCGATCCTGCCCAGCGGAGAAACGGTGAGCCGCTCCGGCTCTGGCAGGCTCACGGAGGATGCGTACGGGAATCTCGTCTGCGCAGGCACCGGCTGCGGATCCGGCGCGTGCTGCCGAGTCGTCCTGGACGAGCAATGATCTCGGGCCGGCCCTTCGGCAATCCCCGAAAGAACGCCGCCAGCGATGGCGGCGCTCCTCGTTTCAACCGCCGTGCGGGTCAATACCAATGCACCGGTGAAGCTCTGACCAGCCACGGAGCGATCGATGCCCGGATGGCACACATCTGGCCCAAGCGGATGCAGCCGAATCACTTGCGAGAGGATGCGATGCGCGCGACGCGACTCTGGATGATACCAATGGTGCTGGTGCTCGCCGCCGGCTGCAGGGGCGATGACCACACCGACTACGTGCGCGAGGCGAACGCGGCGCCTCCGCGCGTTACGCAGGCCGCGCGCCCTGCCCCGCCGCCGCGTCCCATGACCGCGACGGACTCCGCGCGGGTGCGGCAGCGCGTGGCGGCGGAGAGCGCGTCGGTGGCGGCGGCCTTCGCCAGGGTGCCGCGGCTCAGGGCGCGCGAGGTGGGCAACCTGCGGCTGGACAAGAACGCCAGGCAGGTGGCCAGCGCCCAGAGCCTGGGCGTGCGCGTCAGCGGCCAGGCGGAGATCGACCGGATGGTGCGGCAGGGGCGGCTGGTGCCGCTGGGCGACAGCACCCAGTACTGGATCCTCCGCGGCATGGACCACTCGTCCCCGTACGTCACGCCGGATACGAAGGCGATGCTGGAGGAGCTGGGCCGCCGCTTTCATGCGCGGCTGGACCGGGCGGGGCTGCCGCGCTACCGGATGAAGGTGACCTCCGCCATCCGCACCGAAGAGGCACAGGTGGACCTGCGCCGCACCAACTCCTACGCCGCGACCACCACCAGCGCGCACCAGTTCGGCACCACGGTAGACGTGTCGCACGAGCGTTTCGCCGTCCCGGCGGGGCCGCGCGGCGGGTCACCCCAGCCGCCGCTGGACGGCGCGTGGGAGATGGAGGCGGAGATGCTGGAGGCGGCGGGCAAGGAGCACGCGAAAGCGCTGCAGGCCGAGCTGGGCCGCGCCCTCACGGAACTGCGCGAGGCCGGCGCCGTGCACGTGATGATGGAGAACAAGCAGCCCGTCTACCACTTCACCCTCGCGCGCCCCTTCACCCGCGCCCGCGCGGCACGCTGACGCGCGCGCATCAGCCGCGTGGGTCAGATGCGCAGCGTTTCCGCGACGCGGCCGTTGGCGTCCATGATCAGCTGGGCGCCGCGCGGATCGTACCGCGGCAGGTCGATCCCGCGCGGAATGCACGGCAGCCGCGCCTCATCCCACAGCTCCTCCGCGCGGGCCGCATCGCCCATGAATTTTGCCGGCGGCATGATGTAGCGGGTTTTTGCGTAATGGTCGCGGGCGAGGTGCCTGATCTCCCAGAGAACGCCTTCACTCGCTCCCGGGACGATGAAGATGAATCGGGCGCGGTCCATCAGAAAAAGGGTGATTTCCTTCCACTCCGCCTCTGACGTGGCCAGCCGCCCCGCGCCCAGCTTGTCACCCGGCGGGCCGAGCGCGATCATCGGACAGCGCATCCGCATGCGTTGGGAGATCAGCAGTTCCAGGGTCTCGCGGTCGATCAGGGAGACGTCGCCCTCCGCCAGCACGTACCACCAGAATCCCTTCCTGCGCGTAAACCCGTCGTGCGCGAACGAGCGCAGGTATAGCGAGAACGGCTCGTCGCTCCCCTGCTTCAGCCGCTCCAGCAGGAGTTCCGCCTTGAGATTGCGCTTGATCTGCCGCCGCTCTCGTCCCGCGCGGTAGAACACGGAGGCGGCGTTGCGGCCCAGCACGAAGATCACCAGCAGCCCCAGCACCGGCAGCGCGGCGCCCACCGGCGTCTCCCAGAACGTCTTCACCTCCTCCCCCGTCACGATCCTTTCTGCAGATACCCGTGCGGTTGCGTCGAACCATGCGTCGAATGCAGCGCGCTCAAAGAGCCTCCGGATCCCTATGAAGACACCGAACCCGATCAGCACCACCAGCGTCTGCTGCAGGTTCAGCCAGAAGATCCGCCGCCTGGTGTCCATGAAGCCTCTCCCCGGTCATGAATGCGATCGATGAAAATGGGCCTGGTCCTGAGTCATTCGGCGTTGCGCGCACCCTGTCGAATGAAAGTCGCTCGCGCCGCGGCTGTCATTTCGAAGGAGGCGCCGCTTGATCACTGCCGGTGCAAGACCCCGCGGCGCCGACTGAGAAATCTACTCACCCGGGCAGGTGCCGCGCCCGCGTCGACGGACCTCGCCCGCCTCCTTTTCCATTCAGGGAGGCGCTGCTCCGAATGAACCCATACCGAAAAGCCAGGGCGCCGACCGAAGGACCTTGCCCGCAGAACCGTGAGGCCGACTCCGTGACTGGAGGCGGCTTTACGGTGGTGCACGCAAGGTCCTTCGGTCGCGCACAGGTGGTTGTGCAAGAGCCAGATCACCCCTTGATGGTCATCAGCGGGGTCAGCTCCACCACGGGGCGGGCCAGGCCGGCGCCGGTCAGCGTCTCCACCACCGGGCCGATGCCCTTGTACGCGTGCGGCGCCTCCTGCTTGATGTCATCCAGCTTCTTCTGGACGATGTCGCGGCGCAGTCGCACGTCCGGCCGCCGCAGGTCCAGTGGGCTCACCACGCGGAACCGCTCCAGGAAGCGCTGAAACTCCTCCTCGTGCCCCCGCAGCGCGTCCCCGCGCGAAAGGGTGCGGCCGGCGCCGTGGCTGGCGCTGGAGAGTGCCTCGGGGTTTCCCTGCCCCGCCAGCACGAAGCTGCTGGCGCCCATCGATCCCGGCACCAGCACGGGCTCGCCGTAGTACTCGAACGGCGTCCCCGCCATCTGCTCGTACCCGCGCGCCGGACAGCTGCCCTTGCGGTGGATGGCCCACGGCTCGCCCTCCCGCTCCTCGCGCCAGAGGAAGTTGTGCGGCGCGTCGTACAGCAGCCGGTAGTCCACGTCGCCGCCGCAGACGCGGCGCAAACCGGCCAGCGCCGTCAGCGCAAGGAACAGTCGGTTGGCGAAGGCGAAATTCCCCGCGTTGTGCAGCGAATCCCAGAACAGCCTCGCCTCATCCGCGTACTTTGGCCCCTCCGGAAGCACGAAGATGCCGTTCTCCGGGTGCCGCAGCCCCCGCGGAAAGATCTGCCGCACCACGTCGCGAAAGTAGCCGCCGCTCAGGTGCCCGATGGAGACGGAGCCGGTGTGCACCATCACCGTCACCATCCCCGGCCGGAAGCCCCACGCGTGCGCCGTGGTGCCGTCCAGGATCTTCTCGACGCGCTGGATCTCCACGAAGTGGTTGCCGCCGCCGATGCTGCCGATCTGGCTGTCGCGGGTCAGCTGCCCGGCGGGGCCCATCCAGTCGTCCAGGCCGAAGATGCGGTCCGCCTGCAGCGTGCCGTTTCGATCCACCCGCGCCAGCTCGCCCTCCATGTCCAGCTCGTGGAAGAGCGACCACACGCCTTCGGTGAGCGAGCGCGGCGTGGCGTCCAGCAGCCCCGTGAGGCCGCGGGTGAGCATGGCCGCGCGCTGCTCGCGGGTCATGGGGATGTTGCGGCCGCCCTCGAAGAACAGGTGGCGGAACGCGGTGTCCAGCTCCTCCGTGCGGCCTTCCACGTCCTCGGCCTGCAGGCTCGTGAGGTGCAGCCGCATGCCGCAGTTGATGTCGTTGCCGATGGACTGCGGCACCAGGAATCCGCGCGTGGCCATCACCGTGCCCACGGGAATGCCGCGGGCCTTGTGAAAGTCCGGCGTAACGGCCACCTGCGTGACCGCTGGCTCCGTCTCGAAGCTCTCGGGCTGGGCCTCGGCGAAGCGCTCCACGGTGCGGCTCAGGTCCAGCATCTGGACCAGCTCCGTGACGGCCGCGGCCTCTACGGGGACGGATTCGTTGGCGAAGAGTACGGCGTCGATGCCGTAGGGGTTGTCGATCCGCACCCGGTTCTCGTCCAGGCGCGATAGGCGTGGGTCCAGTGTCATCCAGGTTTTCCTTGGCGCAAGACAAAACCGACCATCCCGGTCGGCAGCCCCTTGTTGGGCACCGGCGGGAGGATCGGTTACGGTCAGCGCCGCGGACCTTTATTGTGGCTGATTTTTCCCATTCGCGCAATGGGGCCTGGGGCGAGCCCTCGCCGAGCGAATGAATTCGCCGCTGGAAACCGCGAAGTCCGCCTTCGCGGACTGCGTGGCCCAGGATCGAACGTGTTTGCCAGGTGCAATACGAAGCCCCCCTTGCCCATGCTTCATCAGCTGACGATCTGGATATGCCGTCCGAGCAAAGCAGTGCTGTTTATCCACCCCTCTCCAATGAGTTCGCCAACCGGAGAATACGCCGTAGCTCG
>DATABT010000451.1:0-2338 GCA_036259455.1 Longimicrobium sp.
GCGGTCGGCGGCCAGCTCAGCCCGCTGCCGCGCGGCGCCCAGCAGCTCCGCGCGCAACGCCGCGGTGTCGCCGGGGAGCGCGGTGCCGCCGCGCACCTGCGCGCGGACGAGGGTGAGCCGCGCCTGCAGGTCCTCCATCAACGTGGAGACCTCCGCCATCCGCTCCTGGAGAAGGAAGGCGGCGAAAAAGGCCTCCGTCACCTCCATCCGCAGCGGATAGAGCTGCGCCGCCAGCTGCGCCTGGGCGGATTGCAGGCGCACGCGCTCCAGGCTGCGGCGCTCGCCCAGCACGCCGCCGTCGTACAGCGTGTACTGCGCTTCCAGTGCGGCCTCGACGCGGCTCTTCGGCGGCTCCGGAGGCGTCGCGCCCCCGGGAAGCGCGATGGGGATGGACGCCACCTCCGACTGCGTGGTGGCCTCGCCGCGCAGCTCCAGCCGGGGGAGGCGCTCCGCGTCGAGATTCTGGAGCCGCAGCTCCGTGGCGCGCGCCTGCATCAGCGCCTGCGCCGCGCGGGGATCGCCCTGGACCGCCGCGTCCTGCAGCGCGCTCAGCCGCAGCGTATCCGCCTGCGCCGCCACGTCGTCGAGCGGCGCGAAAGCCGCCAGCGCCAGCGCGGCGGCGGCCGTACGAATCGTCGTCATCCTCCCGTTCCTTTCGCCGTCAGCGCCGCGAGCGCGAACTCCGCCGCGTGGCGCGCGTAGGCCTCCATCTGCTCGGGTGTGGGCTCGCCGTCCGAACCCAGCAGGATGCCGGCGGCGGGCTTGAAGATGTGGAAGTACGGGATGAGCGAGATGACGGAGATGGCCGCGAAGCGCGGGTCCATGTCGCGGCGAAAGACGCCGGCGCGCTGCCCCTCTTCGATGAACGCCAGCAGCCCCGCGAACGCCGTGGCGGCGAGTTGCGCGATCCCTTCCTGCGCGTGCGCGGCGCCGTAGTCCGCCAGCTCGCGGGCGATGAGCCGCGGAATGCTGGGGTGCTCGGTCAGCACCTGCGACTGCACGCGCAGAATCGCGCGCACCGCCGCCTCGGGCGAGGGCGACTGCTCCAGCCCCGCCGTGCCGCGCGCCGCGATGGTGGAGAAGAGCCGCCGCAGCAGGCGCCGGTACAGCTCCTCCTTGCTGCCAAAGTAGTAGTAGATGAGCGCGGGATTGACCCCCGCGGCCGCGCCGAGCTGCTTGATTGTGGTCGCGGCGAACCCCTGCACCGCGAACAACTGCTCCGCCGCGTCCAGGATGGCCTCCGCCGTTCCCGCGTCCTTCCCTGCCGTCTCGTCCGTCATCCGATGCTCCCGTTCATCGTCCGCACACTATTAATTAATCGATTGATTAAATCTACGCAAGCTTCTCCTCTCGCATCTTGAACTGCACTCACGCAGAGCAGCAGAGGGGCAGAGGAGCAGAGACGTTGATGCCGTTCTCTGCTCCTCTGTCTCTCTGCTGCGCTGCGTGAGTGCAGTTTACGGGATCAGGCTGAGAGATCGGGACGCGGCGTGCTGTCGGAGATTGGATCGGTGCCGCCGCCGAAGGAGACGGCGATGGACGGCGACTCCGCGATCAGCCCGTGCGCCACGCCCGGCGCAAAGGTGGCGAGGGAGCCGGCGCCGAGCGTCACGTCCACCGTCTCACCGCCGCGCTCCGCGAGCAGGCGCAGCGTACCGGAAAAGACGTACAGCCGCTCCCGGTGGCCCTGGTGGGCGTGAAAGCCGCGGCGGGCGCCCGCGTGGCTGAACTCCACCACGTGCAGGTACTCGAACGGCTCGCCGCGCGCGAGCCACGCCACGCCGCCCCGCGCGTCCGCCGCGCGAAACAGCCCCGCCGCGAGGTCGCCGCCCAGCACCTCCACCGTCACCGCGCCGTCCAGGTAGCTCCGCACGTCCAGTCCTTGCCGCTCGAGGGTTCGTCCGCCAATCTCCCGGCTGGCGGCGGCGCCAAAGTGTCGCGCGGGCGCGCGGCCGTCAAACCATCAATCCGCGCCCCGGCGGCATCCAATCTCCGCTTCCCCTCCCCTCCACCCCGCGCGCCGCGCCGATGCCGCTCCCGCACGCCGTCCACGCCACCCTCCGCTCGCTGCGCAAGCCGCGCGGGTTCGCCCCGGCGCTGGCGGTCACGGTGGGGCTGGGGGCGGCGCTGGGCGGGCCCGTGCTGGCGCTGGTGGATGGGCGCTTTTCGCATCCCCGCCCCGCGCCCGCGCCGCCGGCGTTCGACCGCCACGGCGGATGGACGCCGCTGCTCCGCCCCACCGACGCCATCCGCGCGGACGCCGTGGACGCGCTGGTGTGGATCGCGCTCGCCATGGCGCTGCTGGTGATCGCCGGCGCCGCGGTGAACCTGGCCACGC
>DATABT010000452.1:0-9349 GCA_036259455.1 Longimicrobium sp.
CGGCTCGATCCCGCGATCCTCCCGTGCCGCGTGGACGTACGCCGTGCCGCGCTCGTCGCGGCCCGTCGTGCAGCGGACGTTGTCGAACGCCTCCGCCGCGGCCACGTAGTCGGCCACCTCGTCCGGGTCCTGGCTGTAGAAGTACACCGAGTGCGGGTGGCACAGGCTGCCTTCCGCCAGCAGGTGCCCCAGCGCGATCACCTCGTGGTCCGGCCACTCCGCCGAGCCCTCCACCGGCAGTGCGCGCGGTACGGCCACGTGCACCCCCGGCTTCAGCGCGCCCAGTTGCTGCCACCCGTCGAAGGTGAAGAACGGGTGGTTGTCCGTCGCCTCGATCTCGCGGCCGGACTCCGTCCGCAGCCGGAACACGGGCTTGATGCCGTTGTCCACCACGTCCGCGACGGCTCCGCGTGCCAGCTTCAGCGCGTCCGTGTCGCACGTGACCACGCCGTTCAGCGACGCGCGACCGTGGTACAGATCCTCGATGCGCACCAGGCGGCCGGTCGCCGCGTCCAGCACTTCCGTGTCGCCGGGCAGGCACTTGTTGAATCCGTACCGCCCGAACGCCTCGATCTGGTCGGACAGGTCCTTGATTCTGTCGTGCGGATACCCCTTCTCCACCGCCTTCGTGACAAACTTGCCCAGCTCCTTGGCGATCAGGTCCGCGTCCTTCTTGCCCACGGCTTTACGCAGCACGTCGGCTTCCGCGAGGGAGAAGCCGGAGAGGATCTGCGCGATACGCATCACCTGCTCCTGGTACACGATCACGCCCTGCGTGGGCTCCAGCACCGGTTCCAGCTCGGGGAACGGGTAGCGCACCGGCTCCTGGCCCAGCTTGCGGCGGATGTACACCATGTCCATCCCCATGTCCAGCGGGCCGGGACGCAGCAGCGCGTTGGCCGCCACCAGGTCGTCGAACCGGTCCGCCTTCATCTGCCGCAGCTTTTCCGTCGCCAGCGCGGATTCGAACTGGAACACGCCGGCCGTGCCGCCGCGGGCGAGCATGGCGTACACCTCGGGATCGTCCAGCGGGATGTCTTCCGGCCGCGCGTACTCCTCGCCCGTAACGGGGTGGCGGAGCGCGCCGTAGCGCCGGCGGATGACCACGACCGTGTCGTAGATCACCGTCAGCGTCTTCAGCCCCAGGAAGTCCATCTTGAGCATGCCCGCCTTCTCGAGGCAGGTCATGTCGTACTGGGTGACGATGATGCTCTCGCCGTTGCCGCCCGAGCCCTTGGTGCTCTGGGTGCAGATGGGCACGTACTCGTCCAGCGGCCCCGGCGCGATCACCACGCCCGCCGCGTGCACCGACGAGTGGCGCGACAGCCCCTCCAGCGTGGACGAGTAGTCCAGCAGCTGGCGGTAGCGCTCGTCCTTTTCGTCCAGCTCCTTGATCTCCGGGATCTTCTCGCGCGCCTCGGCCACGCTCATGGAAAAGGCCGGGGAGTTGGGGATGAGCTTCGCCAGCCTGTCCGTTTCCGCGGGAAGGAAGCCGAGCGTGCGCCCCACGTCCTTGACCACGGCGCGGCTCTTCATCGTCCCGAAGGTGATGATCTGCCCCACCGCGTCGCGGCCGTACTTCTCGCGCACGTACTCGATGACCTCGCCGCGGCGCTCGAAGCAGAAGTCCACGTCGATGTCGGGCATCGACACGCGCTCGGGGTTCAGGAAGCGCTCGAACAGCAGGTCGAACTTGATGGGGCAGCAGTCCGTGATCCCCATGCAGTACGCCACGATCGACCCCGCCGCCGAGCCGCGCCCCGGCCCCACGGGAATGTCGTGCTGGCGCGCCCAGCGGATGAAGTCGGCCGTGATCAGGAAGTAGCCCGAGTAGCCCAGATTGGTGATGACGCCCAGCTCGTACTCCACCCGCTCGACGATCTCCCGCGGCAGCCGCGCCCGGATCTCGTCCTCCGGCGTCTGGCCGAAGCCCTCTCCGGTCTCCTGTCCCCTGTCCCCTGTCCCCTCGCCCCCGTAGTGCTTCAGCGCGCCGTGCCACACCCAGGCGGCCAGCATCTCGTCCTCGGACGCGAAGCCCTCCTCCTGCGTGGGGAACGCGGGGACGTGGTAGCCCTTGGGATAGCTCCAGTTGCACTCGTCCGCGATGCGCAGCGTGTTCTCCAGCACGTCCGGACGGCCGGGGAAGCGCGCGGCCATCTCGTCGGTGTTCTTGAAGTACAGCTGCCCGTCGTACTTCATCCGGTTGGGGTCGGCGAAGTCCTTTCCCAGGCCGATGCAGAGAAGGACGTCGTGCGCCTGGTGGTCCTCGGCCTTGAGGAAGTGCGCGTCGTTGGTGGCCACGACGGGGACGCTCATCTCCTCCGCCAGGCGGAAGATGCGCTGGTTCAGCTCGTTCTGGCCCTCCGAGTCGTGCCCCTGCACCTCCAGGTAGTACCGGTCGCGGAACACTTCCTGGTGCCACGCCACCGCCTCGCGCGCCTGCTCCCAGCGGTCCTCCATCAGGTGCTGCGCGACCTCGCCCGCCAGGCAGGCGGAGGTGACGATGATCCCCTCGCCGTGCCTGGCCAGCACCTCGCGGTCGATGCGCGGCTTGCCGTAGAACCCCTCCGTGTAGCCGATGGAGGTCAGCTTGCTGAGGTTCTTGTAGCCCTGGAAGTCGCGGGCGAGCAGCACCAGGTGATAGTAGCCCTTCTCCCCCTTCGCCTTGCTCTTGTCCAGGCGCGAGGTGGGGGCGACGTACGCCTCCATCCCGATGATGGGCTTGATGCCCGCCTTTCTGGCGGCCTCCTGGAACACCCACGCGCCGAACATGCACCCGTGGTCCGTGAGGGCGATGGCCGGCTGCTCGAAGTGCGTGGCGCGCTTGATGAGGTCGCCGATGCGGTTGGCGCCGTCGAGCAGCGAGTACTCGGAATGGCAGTGCAGGTGAACAAACGACATGAGGCCTTCAGGGCTCCCGAAAGGAATGCGAAGCGGCTCTGAAACTGCTTGATACCCAACGATTTGCGTCTGGGTGGCGCCCGGCCGCGCTGGTGGGATTTGCTCCCCGGAATATGGGGCGGTGAGGCCCGCTTGGGAAGGTGAACGGAGGTGCTGCAGGGAATGTCACGCGGAGGAGCGGAGAAGGGAAAATGGTGTCGCTGCTCCCCTTCCCCGCCGCGTGGCGCGGGTGCAAGGGCGGGCGCGCTGATGCTCGCCGTCGCCAGAGGTTCTTCAGCCCCGGCGCGGGGATTCGGCAGGCGACGCACCGCCCCGTCAATCGCACGGGCGCGCGAGGGAGCGGCGGCGAAGATGGTTGTCTCACGGGGGATGCGGCCGTAATCTCCTGCAGTCGACCATGGCCCCGACCCTCTCCTCCCTCGACGGACGAAAGCCTCACCGGATGCCCACGATTCGGATTCACCCCCGCCCGCGCACGTCCGTGCTGGCCGCCGCTGCCCTGCTGCTCCTCACCGCTGCCTGCGGCGGGGGAGACGAGGAGCCGAAGGAAGCCGCGCTCCCCGAGGGCGTGTCGCCCATCGCGGCGGACGCGCGCATCGCCATGCCGGCGGCGGACCGGCCCGCGTGCCAGCCGGCGTCCACTCGCAAGGTGTTCCGGATGGAGGCGGAGTGGAACGGATTCTGGGAGTTCGGCTTCGCGGAGGGGTGCCCGCGCCCGCAGCTTCCCGCCGGCTTCGACTGGAACCGGGAGATGATCGTGCTGGCCGCCATGGGGCGCCGCGAGTCGGCGGCGGACAGCATCCGGGTGCGCGGCAGCGGGGTGGTGGGCGATTCCGTGCTGGTGGTGCTGCGCCGCACGTCGCGCCAGGACGGGTGCTCGGAGCCCGGGGTGCGCGTGTGGCCCCGCGACCTGGTCCGCATTCCCGCCGACCAGCGCCCCGTCCGCTTTGCCGAAGAGCAGCGCCGCCTTCCCTGCCCGGCGTGAGGCTGGCCTTCCCGGTCCGGGAGAACGGCGGTCGCGTGGGCGCAGACAGCGGAGACCTTCTCTCCGTAGACTCCGCATGGGAGTTTTCCGGGGTTCTGCGTCGAATCAGCTGTACGCGAAGCGCGCCGCTGTGATTTGGAAGGAGGCGCCCGCCCGATCATTGCCAGTGCAGGATTTCCGTGGCGCCAACTGAGAAATCTGCTCTCCGCTACGGGTGGCCGGCGTGCGTGCTCGATCCCGGCCCCCGCAGGTTTTCCGCCACGCACACAACCCTGTGCGGGGTACGGACCGGGCGAGTCCGCGACCGAACGAGCCACGAGCCTGGGTGAGTCGCTTCCCCGGTCGGCGCCGAGATCCTGCACCGGCCAAGATCGAGCGGGCGCCCTCCCCCCCCCCGGAATGACGGTTCACGGCGCCACGGCGAGAATCCGGATGCGCGCTCCAACCCCACCCGCGCTGAACGCTCGTTCTGCGTGCGCGGCGCCCGCGGAACCGATCGGGGCTGGCGCGGTATACATACGTCTGTACTGCCCCGGAGTCCGTCCATGCGTGACGCCGAGGGTCATCATCCATTGAACGCACGGGCGTGCAGAGGAGGAGCTTGGCCAAGGAAGAAGGAATCGTGGTGGATGGGCACGTCACAGAAGTGCTCCCGGACCGCAAGTACCGCGTAGAGCTGGAGAACGGCCACACCGTGCTCGCCTACGGCGCGGGAAAGATGACCAAGTTCAAGATCCGCGTGATGGTGGGTGACCGGGTGACGCTGTCGCTGTCGCCGTACGACCTTACGCGCGGCCGCATCACCTACCGCCACAAGACCTGAGCTCCGGAGCGAGCGCGACCCTCTTCATCCCCCCCCCGCGAAAGGAGCACCCTGATGTCGACGGGCAACACGACGAGACGCATTCGTGACGACGACCTGGTCGTCGACGCGCAGAAGCACCCCGGATGGGTGAGCAGCGAGCAGACGCCCCGCGTGGGCGACGAGGTGTACTGCACCGGCGGGGAGGGGGTGGTGGCGGCGGTACTGGGCAAGACGAGCGACGGAAGCCGTCTGCTGGAAATCCGGCTGAGCGTCGAGGGCGCGCGGCCGTTCTTCGCGGCGGCCAGCAACGTCCTGGTGGCGGCGGCCTGAGGGGCCGAGGAAAGCAGCGAAAGACGAGCGGGGCCGTCCTGATCCACCAGGGCGGCTCGCTCGTTTTCTGGTGCCCAGTGCCCGGTGCCCAGTGCCCGGGCGGCGCCCGGACCGGGCATTTGATCCTGGGCACCGGGCACCAGAAAACGGGGCCGCCCCACCGGAGTGGAGCGGCCCCGCCCGTCTTGTGGACGTCCGGGCGCTCAGCCCAGGCGCACGACGTTCTCGGCCGCGGGGCCCTTCTGGCCCTGCACCACGTCGAACTCCACCTGCTCACCCTCGGCCAGCGTCTTGAAGCCGCTGCCCTGGATGGCGCTGTGGTGGACGAAGCAGTCCTTGCCGCCGTCCGCGGGCGTGATGAAGCCGAAGCCCTTGCTGTCGTTGAACCACTTGACGGTACCGGTCGTAGCCATCTTCCGTACGCTCCTGAAACTGTGTTGTCCGACTCTCGAGGTACGGGACATCCGACCAACGATCGTCTTCTGCGCGGGCTGATCGCCCCCCGCGCGCGGGCGGTTGCGAACCGCCAGGAAACGAAAAAGGACCGGGGAAGCGAAAGCGTCCCAGGTCCTCTTGCACTCTGGTGTTCGCGGGATTTTCGCCCCGCGTTTGTTCGCAGCACCCAATGTACAAGCGTCCAGTCCGTACGTCAAGCCGCAAACCGGACAGGATTCCACCCGGAGTCGGGAGGGACCTTCCCCGGAGCCCACGACCTTCATCCGGGCGATTCGAAACCACAGAAAGCGCCTGGTGGGATGATGGCGATCGTTCGGGGTCGTCATCGGTGAAGCGCGCATCGCGAACGGCATCGCTTCGCGCGAGGCCGTTCTGTTCGGCGACCGCATCCACTTCGCCCGGCAGGCTGGCGGTGATCGTGTCACCCATCTGAACGTGACTACGGGTCGCGGCCGGAGGTCAGCGTGTAGAGGTAGGCGGCGATGTCGCGGGCGTCCTCCCGCGTTACGCCGACGTTGGGCATGGCGGTGGCGGAGTCCACGGCGGGCGGGTCGATGATCCAGCTCATCATGTGCTGCGGCGTGTTGGTGAGCACGCCGGCGATGAACATCCGCCCCGCGATTCCCTCCAGCGGCGGCCCTACCAGCGAATTCGCGCCCGGTACGCCGGGGATGGTGTGGCACGATCCGCATCCGTAGTCCCGGATCTTTTCGCGCCCGGCGCGCGGGTCGCCGCCGGTGAGCGCGGCGGCGGTCTCGTACGCCTTTCCCGTGTCGCGGCAGGCGGCGAGCGCCAGAGCCAGCAGCGGCAGGACGCGCCGCATCCGGCCCCTCCAGCTCCGTGGACGGTGCATCCTCACCCTCCTCATCCCGTGGGGCGCAGCAGGGCGCGCTCCTGCCAGCGCGCGGCGCGCCGCTCCGACTCGCGCATCCAGGCGGCGGTCAGCGCCAGCCCGGCGACCAGGTAGCTCAGGCTGGCGGGCACCCACATGATCAGCCCCGCCAGCTGCTGGTCTTCCAGCGGCGTGAGGCCCCACGCGGCCGTGGCTCCCTCGTACGCCGGGTACCACGGCGACGGAGCGAAGGTCAGCAGGGCGCCCAGCGCGCCGCTGTGCATGGCCGTGGCGAACAGGTAGAAGATGGCCGCGCCGTAGCCCAGCCGTCCCTCGCGACCATGGAGCAGCGCCCACCAGAAGAGCAGCCCGGTGCCCAGGAAGCCGGCGTGCTGCAGCGTGTGCATCCACCCGCTGGCCAGCGCGGCCTGGTACGGCGCGGGGAGGTGCCACAGCCAGAGCGCGGCCGCGTGCAGCAGCCACGCGGCGAACGGCCCGCTGATCATCCGCCAGCCGCCGCGCACGGGTGCCGCCTTCGTCCACCGGCCCGCGGCGCGGCGTGCGCGGATCGGCATGGCCCACAGGAAGGGGACGAGCGGGCGGCCGAGCACCAGCAGAGGCGCGGCGAGCGCCATCAGCAGCTCGTGCTGGGCCATGTGCGCGCTGAACAGCACCTCGCCCAGCGGGTGCAGCGGGCTGACCATCGCCAGCAGCAGCGTTACCCACCCCCCCGCGAAGCACGCCGCCTCCCAGCGCCGGATGCCGCCGCCCGCGCCGGAGCGCCGCCACATCCGCTCCACGCCGCGCGCGTACATCCACCCCGTCACCAGCAGCGCGAGCACCATCCCGGGCTCCAGGCTCCAGGCCGTCCACAGGTCGTGCGGCTCCATCCGCCGCCCTTCGTGCGCCAGGGCCGAACGCGGAGCCAGTGCCGCGAGCACGAGCGCGAGGCGGACGGCGCGGCGCATCAGATGGCCATGCAGGGGTTGAAGAAGAGGCTCGCCAACCACTGCTCCAGGATCGCCAGGGAGAACAGCGCGCTCGCCATCAGCCCCAGCACGGCCATCAGCCGGCTGCGGGGGAGGGTCCCGCCCGCCTCGCCCGGTTTTTCGCGGCCGGTGCGGTTCCACTCGCGCCACGCCACCCATCCGCCGGCGAGCGCCAGCAGGAGCGTGAGCAGGCCGACCAGGTGCAGCGACAGGCTGGTGTCCCTGGCGCACGCGACGCGGACCAGGCCGTAGCCGGCGTTCAGCCCCAGCATCCACGCCAGCGGGGGCGCCAGCACGGCGAACCACAGGGCCGCGATGCCGCGCCCCGTTCGCAGGTACTCCGTGTGCCCGGTCGCATCCGCCATCGATTCCCTCCTACAGCAGGCGCGGCATCCAGTAGACGATGAAGTACAGCGGCACCCAGATGCCCGAGAGAAAGAGCTGGTAGTCCGCCGCGTCCGCCACGTCCGGATAGTGCTTGCGGCGGGCCTTTCCCATGAGGAAGAGCGTGCCCAGCGTCCCCGTCTCGAACAGGTCCACGATCGTGAGCGTGGTGTGCAGCACCACCACGCCCCACGCGGCGCTGGCGTAGGCGTGCGCGTCCCACCGCGCGTTGAGGGCCAGCAGCTCGAACCAGCGCAGCACGTTCACCACCACGGCGAGGGCGGCGGAGAGCAGGAGCAGGCGCGTGACCGCCGCCCGGTCCATGCGCTTGGCCGCCTTGCCCGCGAACCACATCGGCACGACCACCACCAGCAGCAGGACGGTGTTGATGGTGGGGACCAGCAGGTCCGGGTCGGGCGTGCGCCCGGGCGGCCACTCGAACTCGTTCGTCCGCAGGTAGAAGTAGCCGGCCACCATCAGCAGCAGGGTGAACCCCTCGATCACCATGAAGCCCAGGGTGCCCCACCAGAGCAGGCTGCGCTTGCCGAACACGACCGTCGGCAGGTGGGACGCGTCGTAGACCGTGCGCTGCGCGCTCATGCCGGCTCCTCCGCGTACGTCGGCGGGCCGTGATGCTTCTCCTGCGTGGCCATCCACAGCAGCAGCGGGGGAAAGAGCAGGAGCGGCCCCACCACGAACGCCCATGGCGTAAAGATCCCGCCGATGAACGTCACCCCGATGGCCAGCGCGGCCAGCAGCGGCGCGAGCGTGGGCCCGGGGTGGGTGTAGCGCGCGTCCGGCTCCGCGTCCAGCATGGTGGTCAGCAGCACCTCGCGGCGGTCGGGGTTCATTCCCCCCACCACGGGCCGGTCGGGCGTGCGGTCCCAGAGCGCGTACAGCCCCTGCACGACGGGAATGTGCAGGAAGTTGTACTTCGGGGGCGGCGAAGACGTGGCCCACTCCAGCGTGTGCGAGCCCCAGGGATCGTCACCCGCGACGGCGCCGTGCTTCAGGCTGCGGAAGACGTTCGCCAGGAAGAGCATCACGCTCACCGCGATGGTCGCCGCGCCAATGCTGGAGAGCAGGTTCAGCGGCCCCCACCCGGTCTCGGGCAGGTAGGTGTACACGCGGCGCGTCATCCCCATCAGCCCCAGGAAGTGCTGGGGGAAGAAGGTGACGTTCACGCCGATGAAGAAGAGCCAGAAGTTCAGCTTGCCCATCCCCTCCGACAGCATTCGCCCCGTGACCTTGGGAAACCAGTAGTAGAAGGCGGCGAAGAGGGGGAAGACGAAGGCGCCGATCTGCACGTAGTGCAGGTGCGCAACCACGAAGTAGGTGTCGTGCGCCTGCTGGTCGAACGGCACGGAGGCCACCATCACCCCCGTGATGCCGCCCAGGACGAAGAGAAAGAGAAAGCCCAGGATGAACAGCAGCGGCGTGGCAAAGCGCGGCCGCCCGGCCCACAGGGTGGCGATCCAGCAGAAGACCTGCACCCCGCTGGGGATGGCGATGGTGATGCTGGCCGCGGTGAAGAAGCTCTGCCCCAGCTGCGGCAGCCCCGTGGTGAACATGTGGTGCACCCACAGCCCGAAGCTGAGGAAAGCCAGCGCGACGATGGCGCACACCAGCCACGCGTATCCCACGATGGGGCGCCGGGCGAAGACCGG
>DATABT010000453.1:0-22357 GCA_036259455.1 Longimicrobium sp.
CGACTGAGAAATCTACTCACCCGTGCTGGTGATCCGGCCCACGGCTCGGTCCTCGACCCGCTTCCGTGCGGCGCATCGGAGGCGGGTCCCGGGACGTGCGGCCAGCCATGAGCGTGGGTGAGTAGATTTCTCAGTCGGCGCCATGGGAATCCTGCACGGGCTGAGTTCGGTGCAGGCGCCTCCTTCGAAATGACAGTTCGGCGTCGGGTCTGTTTACCTGCAACAAAATCGACGAAGAACCAAGAAAGAACCCTCACGCGAACTCCGAACAACGCCCAACCTGCTCCATCCCGGATCGAATCCCCGTCCGCCTTTCGTACGTTTGTACCTTCGTACCTTCGTACCTTTCGTATTCTCGTACCTCCCCTCACCCCTCCAGCATCGGCACCCGCACCCTCTCGCGCCGCGCCGTGTCGATCGCCTCGTCGTAGCCCGCGTCCGCGTGGCGGATGACGCCCATCCCCGGATCATTCGTCAGCACGCGCTCCAGCCGCTCCCGCATCTCCGGCGTGCCGTCGGCCACGATCACCTGCCCCGCGTGCAGCGAGTTGCCGATCCCCACCCCACCGCCGTGGTGAAAGCTCACCCACGACGCACCGCTGGCCACGTTCACCAGCGCGTTGAGGATCGGCCAGTCGGCGATGGCGTCGCTGCCGTCCTTCATCGCCTCCGTCTCGCGGAACGGCGAGGCCACCGACCCCGTGTCCAGGTGGTCGCGGCCGATCACGATCGGGGCCTTGAGCTCACCCGACGCCACCAGGTCGTTCAGCGCCACACCGAACTTCGCGCGCGCCCCCTGCCCCAGCCAGCAGATGCGCGACGGAAGCCCCTGGAACGCCACCTTCTCCCGCGCCTGGGTGATCCACCGGCGCAGGTGCTCGTCTTCGGGGAACAGCTCCAGCACCAGCTCGTCCGTGCGGTGGATGTCCGCCGGATCGCCGCTGAGCGCCACCCAGCGGAACGGCCCCTTCCCCTCGCAGAACAGCGGGCGCACGTACGCCGGCACAAAGCCGGGAAAGGCGAACGCGTCCGTGTACCCCGCGTCCTTCGCCTGCCCGCGCAGGTTGTTGCCGTAGTCAAAGGTGACGGCGCCGCGGCGCATCATCTCCACCATGGCCTCGCAGTGCACGCGCATGCTCTCCATCGACCGCCGCTGGTACTCCGCGGGATCGGACGACCGCAGCGCGTCCGCCTCCTCCGCCGACGGCCCGGCCGGCACGTAGCCGTTCAGGGCGTCGTGCGCGCTGGTCTGGTCCGTCAGCACGTCCGGCGTCACGCCGCGGCGCACCAGCTCCGGCAGCACCTCCGCGCAGTTGCCCACCAGGCCCACGGAGAGCGCCTCGCCGCTGTTGCGGGCGTCCATGACCCAGCCCAGCGCCTCGTCCAGGTCGTGTGTCATCCGGTCGCAGTAGCGCGTCTGGATGCGCCGCTCGATGCGCCAGGGCTCCACCTCCACGCAGAGCACCGCGCCCTGGTTCATCGTCACCGCCAGCGGCTGCGCGCCGCCCATGCCCCCCATGCCGCCCGTGAGCGTCCAGGTTCCCCGCAGCGATCCGCCAAAGTGCTGCCGCGCCACCGCCCCGAACGTCTCGTAAGTCCCCTGCAGAATTCCCTGCGTGCCGATGTAGATCCACGACCCGGCCGTCATCTGGCCGTACATCGTCAGCCCCTGCCGCTCCAGCTCGCGGAACGTCTCCCAGTCCGCCCAGCGCGGCACGAGGTTGCTGTTGGCGATCAGCACGCGCGGCGCGTGGCGGTGCGTGCGGAACACACCCACCGGCTTGCCGGACTGGACGAGCAGGGTTTCGTCGTCCGCCAGCGTGCGGAGGGTGCGCACCATGGCGTCGAACGCCTCCCACGACCGTGCCGCGCGCCCCGTGCCGCCGTAGACGACCAGGTCATCGGGCCGCTCGGCCACGTCGGGGTCCAGGTTGTTCATCAGC
Source organism: Longimicrobium sp. (assembly GCA_036259455.1). Classification (GTDB taxonomy): domain Bacteria; phylum Gemmatimonadota; class Gemmatimonadetes; order Longimicrobiales; family Longimicrobiaceae; genus Longimicrobium. The sequence continues at coordinate 1,944 of DATABT010000453.1, forward strand.
ATGCGCAGCGCGGCCTCCTGCTGCCAGCCGCGGCAGGAAAGCTCGGTACCGCGCGGCGCGCGCACGGTGCGTGGTTCGGCGAGTGTGGCGGTGGTCATCTATCGTCGAGGTCAGATGTAGCGGGAGCTGCGAACGCCGTCTTACCGGCTGTCGCGGTGCTTCTTCTTCGCTCCGCAGCAACGGATGGCCGGGCATCGGCCGATCTCCGTTCGTTTCCTTCGAACGTGAGCTTCAGGTGATCATGCTTTTTCAACGACTGTGGCAGGTTCATCTCCAGCACTGGACCGATCGGTATCGGTTGCCACGTCCAGGAGTCCGTGATTACCTCGGGGATCTCCACCGGCGGGCGGTCCAGCCGATGGATCTCTACCGTTCGAGCCCACCGTCCAACGTGGCCAACCTCATCGTCGTCCTCATCCATCTTCGCGGTGCCCATCACCAGCGCGCTGGCGGGGCGCACGGTGCACCGCGACTTCGAGACGCGCATCCACCCTGGTACATCGCAGCGAGGATTGGCCCCGCAATCGCCAGGTGAAGAAGGGGAGGAGTGGGCGTAATGTACGATTTCCCCGCGATTACTTCATACCGGGTGTTCTCGACGGCGAGCTTCATAGACTCCTCGTACGTCCGGCGCCCACCAGCCGGCTGGTAATCCTTTGGATCGAGGCTCCGGCGTGGCATTACCCCACGTCCGCGAAAAGTTCGGCCATCTCCAGGTCGAGACACGGTCCGTTCTGCACGGGCTGCCACCGCACACGCCCGGTAACGACCGCCGGCTGATGCGCATCTTTCTGCAGCCGGTACACCTCGACGAGCCGCCGGTCCGAGTCGATCAGCCATAGCTCGGGCACGCCGTACAGTGCGTAGCGCCGGCGCTTGACTGTACGGTCGCGAAGGGCCGTCGATGGAGACAACACCTCCACCACGAGGTCCGGAGCGGACTCCACTCCACGATCGGTAACGGTCCCAAGCTGCTCGCTGCGCACGAACACGAGGTCAGGCACCAGGTAGTCCCCTTCGGCGAAGAGGACATCGATCGGCCCGGGATAGATCTTCCCGAGTTCGTGGCGACGTACGAAGGGACGCAGCAGCGCGGCCAGGGCGCCGACCAGATCCTGGTGCTTCGGTCGCGGCGAAGGTGTCACCTCAAGTTCTCCGGCGATGACTTCGTAGCGATTGCCATCATCGGGGAGACGGGCGAACTCCGCGTACGTCCAGTCGCGGACCGCCGGGTGCGTGGCCATCGTGTCTCCCTCCGTTGCGAAGTGCCGGGCTGTGGGCGGGCCCCGTCCTAAAGATCTACCAGAACGCCTTCGCGCACCAGCGCGGCGGCGGCTTCGATGTCCGGCGCCAGGGCGCGGTCGGCGTCCAGGTGGCCGATGCGCTCGCGGAACACCGTGTACGCGCGCTCCACGCCGCGCCCCGGGCGCAGCGGCTTGCGGAACTCCAGCGCCTGCGCGGCGCACAGCAGCTCGATCGCCAGCACCGCCTCGGTGTTGCGCAGCACGCGGCGCGCCTTGATGGCGCCGTGCGCGCCCATGGACACGTGGTCCTCCTTGTTGGCGCCGGTGGGAATGCTGTCCACGCTGGCCGGGTGGCAGAGCACCTTGTTCTCGCTCACCAGCGCCGCGGCCGTGATCTGCGCGATCATGAAGCCCGAGCAGACGCCCGGGTCGCGCGTAAGAAAGGGCGGCAGGTCGCCGGAGAGGTCGGGGTTCACCAGCCGTTCAATGCGCCGCTCGGAGACGGAGGCCAGGTCCGTGAGCGCCATCGCCAGCAGGTCCAGCACCTGCGCCACGGGCTGCCCGTGAAAGTTGCCGCCGCTGATCACCAGTCCGTTCTCTCCCTCGTCGGGAAAGATGAGCGGGTTGTCCGTGGCGCTGTTGGCCTCCGTCTCCAGCACCTGGCGGACGTACGCCAGCGCGTTGCGGGCGGCCCCGTGCACCTGCGGCATGCAGCGGATGGCGTACGCGTCCTGCACCCGCGGGTCGCCGTGCCGGTGCGACTCGCGGATCTCGCTGTCCGCCAGCAGCGCGCGCAGCCGTTCCGCGCTGGCGGCCTGCCCGGGGTGCGGGCGGGCTCGCATGATGGCGGGATGGAACGCGTCCGGCGTCCCGCGCAGCCCCTCCAGCGACATCGCGCCCGCCACCTCCGCGGCCTCCACCACCCGCTCCGCGCCCCGCAGCAGCAGCGCGCCGATGCCGGCCATGAACTGCGTGCCGTTGTTCAGCGCCAGCCCTTCCTTGGCCTGCAGCCGCACCGGCTCCAGTCCCACGCGCCACAGGGCCTCCGCTCCCGGCAGCAGCCGGCCGCCCACCTCCGCCTCGCCCTCGCCCACCAGCACCAGTGCCAGGTGCGAGAGCGGCGCCAGGTCGCCGGACGCGCCCACGGAGCCCTGCTCCGGGATCACGGGATGCACGCCGCGGTTCAGCATGTCCAGCAGCCGCTGGACCACGAGCGGCCGGATGCCGCTGAACCCCTTCGCAAGCACGTTGGCGCGCAGCAGCATCATCGCGCGGGTTTCGGCGCGGCTCAGCGGCGGGCCAAAACCGCAGGCGTGGCTGCGGATGAGGTTGATCTGCAGCTCCTCCAGCCGGTCCGCCGCGATCGGCGTCTCCGCCAGCCGCCCGAAGCCCGTCGTCACGCCGTAGACCGTGGCGCCTTCCGCCAGCGCGCGCTCCACCACCTCGCGAGAGCGCTGCATTCGCGCCTCCGTCCCGGGCGCAAAGGCGACCTGCGTGTCCGGATCGGTGGCGGCGCGCTCCACGTCCTCCAGCGTAAGGGTGCTTCCGTCGATCTCGATCCGGTGGGGCATGGTCCTGTGCGGCTGCGGGAAAAGGTGCGGAAAATTAGACGCGCCCGGCGGCCGGGACAACCGCCGGGAGGAGTGCGAGAGCGCGGAAGCGGGATGCCGGTCAGCGGGAGACGTACGAGCCGGCGCGCAAGTCGTGCAGCACGGAGGGGCGCGACGGCTTCCATCCCAGGTCCACCGCCGCCTCGGCGGAGACCTGCTGGTCCAGGATGAGCGCGTCCGCGTAGACGCCGAGCACCTCGCGGGCCTCTTCCAGCGGCCACGGTTCGGCGACCGCGCCATTCGCCTCCGCGGCGGCCTCGGCCACCTCGCACACGGGGATGGAGGGGCCGGCGGCGGCGTTCAGCACCGTGGCCGCGGGCGCGTCCAGCGCCAGCACGTACAGGTCCGCCAGGTCGTCCACGTGCACGAAGGGCCAGCGCTGCGAGCCGTCGCCCACGTAGCGGACGGCGCCCTTCTTTCGCGCGGAGGCCACGAACCACCCCGGCGTCCCTCCCCCGCGCCCGTAGACCACGGCGGGGCGCACGACGACGGAACGGATGGCCCAGTCCGCCGCGCCGCGCAGCGTGGCCTCCACCTCCGCGCGCCAGCGGACGATCTCCGCCGGGTTCAGCGGCGCGTCCTCGTCCGCCACCGTCTCCCCCGTGTTGCCGAGGACCCAGATGCCGCTGGTGTAGATGAACGGCTTGCCCGTCCCCTCCACCGCGTTCAGCATGGCGCTCACGGCGGCGGCGTCCACCTCCGCCTGGTCTTCGTCGCCGGTGGCGCCCAGGTGGATGACGGCGTCCGCCGCCCGCGCGCCGCGCGAAAGGATCACCAGCTCCTCCAGCGTGCCCCAGACCACCTCCGCGCCTGCGGCGAGCAGCTTCGCGGCCGCGTCGGGGGAGCGGGCCAGCCCCTGCACGTCGTGGCCGGCCGCGAGCAGAGCCCGCACCACCTCGGTGCCGATGTACCCCGTGCCGCCGGTGACGAAGACCGTCATCCGCCCCTCCTCATCATCACGTTTTCGGAAATGTGTGGCGACAGCGATACACCTTCTCCGCCCGCAGCGCAACTACCAAATCCGCCACCTCATCCACGGAAATCCGAAGATCGCCTGCGCGCACATGGAGTTACCTGATTCCGGAAAGGATGGATCTCGCGGAGGCGCGGGGGTCACGGAGAGAAGAACCTCTCCCGCGTCTCGGCGTGGACCCGTGTTCCCGCAAGACAGAAGCGGAGGCCGCCGAAGCAGCCTCCGCTTTCTTAATCCGCCGATGATCGGGTCCGGATCAGCGGGCGCCGACCGAGAGCTGCGGCTCGTTGGGCCGCGTCTGGTAGGCCCAGTCGAAGATCATCAGGTCCCTGCCGTTCTGGTCCGTGCCCAGCATGGTCACCCGCAGCACCGCGAAGTGCGGCTGGCCGTCGCTCCCCGTCACGCGGAAGACGTAGCTGTACTCCGCGTCCACGGGGAGGGCCGCGGTGGTGTACCCCGCGGCGGGGGCCGTGCGGGCCGCCGTGCACCCCGCGTCGGCGCCGGGACCGCAGACCAGGGCGGTGGTGCGCCCCCACTCCGTGACCTGCGTGCCGTTCAGCGGTACGATGCGCCAGCCGGTCAGGTCGCTCTCCAGCCGCCAGTGCGCGCTGGCCGAGTTGCCGGGGAGGATGGGGTTGTCCTGCTCGTTCGCCTGGAAGCGGAAGCCGCTCAGCGCCGCGCTGTCGGCAAAGGCGTAGACCAGCTCACCGGAGAAGTCCGGCCGCGGCGAGACGAACACCTCGCCGCTCAGGTTGCTGTAGTGCCCCAGCGTGTCCAGCGTGGCGATGCGGTAACCGAAGCGGGCGCCGTTCTCCGCGCGTTGGTCCAGGAACCCGGTGCCGTCCGTCTGCCCGGCCTGGTACAGCGACGCCGTGCCGTCCACGCTGGTGAGAAAGACGACGTACCTGCTCACGCTGTTGGGGTTCGACGGGTTGGCGCTCCAGCGCAGGAACGCCGCGTTGTCCAGCCCCACGCCGTCTATGCTGGTGGGCGGCAGCGGGCGGTTGGCGGAGGGCACCGCCACCACGTCGCGGAAGTCCGAGGCCGTCTCCAGGCCGCCGCGCTCGTCGTACGCGGCCACGTAGTACTCGTAGTCCACGCCCGGCTGCACGTTGCGGTCGGTGTACACGCAGCCCACGTCGGTGCACGACGTGACCGTGGCGATGAGGGTGAAGCCGGACGCCGAGGCGCGCTTGCCGTACACGCGGAAGACTTCGTCGTCCCAGTCGGTGGGCGGCAGCCAGGTCACGTTCACGGCGGGGTAGCCCACCGGCTGGCCGTTCTGGAAGTCTTCCAGCACCCATTCGTAGGTGGCGAACAGGTCAAGGGGCATGCCGGGCTGCTCGCCCGGGTTCACGATGACGACGTTCGGGTCGGAGTCACAGGCGGCCGCCAGCAGCAGTCCCGCCGCGGCGATCCACTTCCGGTTGAGCATCTTCATGGGAGGGGTCTTTCACACGAGTGCGGATGCGTAATACTCCGGCCATCTCCCGAGGCAATGCCCGTTCCGGCGCCCCGCCACGGCACGGCAATACGCAAGTCGTTGGATGACAATCAGTTAATGATTCGGCGAGCCATCCGCCGGAAACGCGGGTGTCTCGCAGGTACGCCGATCCGCCGTCACCGGAAGGGGACAGCGGGTGAAGGGGTGATAGGTGAAGGGGTGAAGGAGATGCGCGCGCCCCGCCGCCTCATGGCGGGTAAACCCGCGGCTCGAAATGCCACGAGCCCGGTCTACGCTCGCGGAACCGGGCTTCACCTGCTCGCGTGGGCCGGGCCTGCACTTCGTGGAGGGTGCGGCGCGCAAAACGAGGTTCATCGCGGATTTCGTTGCACGCACGAAGTCTGCGCCGTGAGCTGTCATTTCGAAGGAGGCGCCCACGAGGACTTGCCTCATCCAGGATCTTGTTGCGCCGACTGAGAAATCTACTCACCCACGCTCATGGCTGGCCGCACGTCCCCGCACGTCGAACAAGGACGTCCAGAAGCCAAAGCGGAGTTCGGCCACCAGGCGCCCAGGTTCAAGCGGGGAGACCCGCCTCCGATGCGCCGCACAGAAGCGGGGCGAGGACCGAGCCGTGGGCCGGATCACCAGCACGGGTGAGTAGATTTCTCAGTCGGCGCCCTGGGAATCCTGCACGGGCCGAGTTCGGTGCAGGCGCCTCCTTCGAAATGACAGTTCGGCGTCGGGTCTGTCTACCTGCAACAAAATCGACGAAGAACCCAAAACGAAGCCCCGTTCGGCGAGGAACGAGCCGAGACGGGGCTTCTGGCCGTGCGAGCCCGCGGCTTCAGCCGCCATCAGCACGGGGCTCGCCCAATCACTCCAGTCACCCCCTCACCCCGTTCACCCCCTCACCTCACCGGTCGTTGTCCGCCCGGTCCGCGCCCAGGTTCTGCCGGCTGTAGTCGGCCTTGAGGTCCGGCAGGTCCTGCAGGTGCACGGAGAAGGAGAACGACGTGTTGCCGTTGGGCGCGCGCACGAAGTCGAAGTTGGCCTGCCAGCGGTACAGGTCGCGCTTGAAGTTGAGCACGTGCGTGCCGAACTCGTTGTCGGTAACCGAGTAGTCCGTGTACCAGTTCACCGCCCAGTTGCGCGTGGGGAAGAACGAGATGTTCCCCGAGAGCTGCTGGTTGCCGCCGTTCGCCGTGGCCACCTGCCCGGCCGCCAGCGGCCGCGTACGGCGCAGCGAGTAGCTCATGGACACGTTCCACGATCCGCCGCCCGTGCGGAACGGCCGGCCCGTGGCCGTCTGCGAGCCCGGCGGCTCGGCCGTGGGCACGCCCTCTTCCGGCGGCGTCTGCCCGCGCTCGCCGCGCCGCTCCTGCTCCGTGGCGCGGCTGAAGCCCAGCCAGCGGAAGAGCGCCGAGTTCGCCCCGAAGCTGAGCGACGTCTGCACGCCCGTAAGGAAGGGCGAGAAGGTGCGCCGTCCGCCGCCCAGCAGCCCGCCCCCCGTCAGCGGGTCGGGCACCTCGCCCCGCTCCTCTCTGAACAGGTCGTGCGAGATGGTGAAGTTCAATCCCCCCAGCAGGTCCGAGCGGATGCTGTTGGTGATGTCGGCCGTGCGAAAGCGCGTGCCGAACACGTCCACGGGAACGAAGCTGTACACCAGCGACGAGGTGTTGATGGCCAGCAGCGTGACCTTTTCCGCCTGCTCCGGCTGGCTCGGGTTCGAGCCGCCGGACAGGGTGTCCGCCCCCGCCGGGTCTGCCTGCGCCGTGTCGCGCGGGGTGATCTGCCCGGGCGTGAGGTCCGCGCGGGCGGTATCCGTCTGCGCGCCGGGGTTCCCCGCCCCGGCCCCCATGGGGTTCCCCGTCCCCGCGGCCTCCTCCGCGCCGCGGCCGCGCGGCGTGCGCAGCTTGCCCTCGAAGGTCTGGTCCAGGTTGAAGGTCAGCTCGTTCACCTCGCTGCCGCCGGCCGGTCCGAACACCGCCGCCTGCCGCCGCGTCTGCTCCACCTCCGGCGTGAACCGGTAGTTCAGCGCGGGCGAAAGGCGGTGCCGGATGGCGGAGTAGTTCGCCACGCCGGGAAAGAAGCCGAACAGCTCCGTGCGCAGCCCCGCGCCAAAGTTCACGCGGCTGGGCCCCGCCACGAACTCCCCGTAGCGCTGCAGGTTGATGGGCCCGGGCGCCTGCCCGCCCTCGAACGCCGTGTCGCGGCGGACGATCTGCTGCGCCACGCTGATGTTGGGCGTAAGGCGCGTGGAGCCGATCAGCCGGAACTCGTACCCCGTGCTGGCGCCCCAGTCAAAGGTCTCCGTCCCGAAGCCGGGAAGAAAGCCCGCGCGGTCCGCCCCCACCCCCTGCGCCAGCTGCGTGGTGTCGATGGCCGCCAGGTCGTCGCGCGACTGGCGGCTGTAGCGCGTGTTCCCCGCGACGGTGATGGGGCCGAAGCGCAGGCTGCCGCCCACGCTGGCGTCCGCGTTCTGCTGCACCTGCTGGCGGCGGATGAACGCGTCGCCCGGCGTCACCCGGTCGGCGCTGCCGTCCATGGTGATGGTGAGCGCCGCGTCGTTGTACCAGCGCGGCTCCGCCCCCTCGGGCGTGCCGAAGAGGGTGATGGTCTCCGGGCTGATGCTGAGCCGCGTGCGCAGGTTGTTGTCGCCCGTGGAGATGGTCTGCCGCAGTTCCGCGCCCGACGTGATGGTGCCCCAGTCCGTCCTGCGCGTAAACGACAGGGTGGAGCTGATGTCCGACGTCTGCCGGAACGGGTCCACGATGCGGTCGCGCTCGAACCGCGTGCTGCTGGTGTAGTTGAGCGCCGTGCTGATGTCCGTGCGCTCGTTGGGGCGCCAGCTGCCGCTCCCCAGCAGGTTGAACTGGTCGGTCCCCTCCTCGCGCCAGAAGCGCTGCAGCGACGCGCTGCCGCTGAGGAACCTGCGGGCCCAGTTGAACTGGTAGCCCACGTCCAGCCCGATCCACGACTGGCTGCGCCAGTTGAGCGCGGCCTGCATCCCCATGTACTCGTTGATCGCCCAGTAGTAGCCCACGTTGCCGATCTGCCGCCCCGTACCCCGCGTTCCCCGCCCGCGCTGGTCAGTGCGGATGAGGTCGTTGATCTCGAACTCGGGGATCAGGAACCCGCTGCGCCGCCCCCGCCCCAGGTCCTGCACGATGAAGGGGAGGACGAAGACGGGGACGCCGCGGAACACCAGGTACGCCGGGCGCCCCACGAGCACCCGGTTCTTGATCACCTTCAGCCGGTCGGCCTTGAAGTAGTAGGCCGGGTCCGGGCGATCGTCGGAGGTGAAGGTGCCCCCCGTGGCGTAGACGCGCTCGCCCTGGTTTTCGGTGGTGACGTTCCCCTGCACGTACCAGGTGGCGCCCTCCGTCACCGTGGTGCGCGCGTTCTGCACGCTGGCGCGGCGGTTGGCCAGGTCGTAGAAGATGACTTCGCCCTCGATGTCCTGCCCCTCGCCCGTGACGCGCGGGTCGCCGTACACCTCCACGAACTCGGTGCGCTCGCGGTACACGATGCTGTCGCGCGCTTCGATCCTGTCCGTGCCGCGGGTGACCACGGGGTTGCCGCGCAGGCGCAGCGTCCGCTGCCGGTTGTCGAACTGCGCGCTGTCGCCCTGGTACTCCACCGGCACGTAGCCGGGCAGGCGCAGCAGCCGGTCGATGGTGCTGTCCTGCACCACCGGGCGCGCGCTGCCGCTGTCGACGGGAACGGTGTCGCGCGTGGTGCCCTGCTGCGGCGGCCGGCCGGGCTGCGGGCGCACCTGCTGCGGGCGCCCGCGCGGATTGACGGGAATCTCCTGCGCCGCGGCGGGCGCGGTGGAAAGCAGTGCCAGCGCGGCGAGCGCCAGGGCGGTGCGCGAGCGGGACCGCGGGGGCCCGGCGGAGCGAGGGGAGAACACGAACGCCTTCCTTGTTACGCCTGCGCGCCGGCCGCCGACCCGGCCAGGCGCCGGCGGCGGGTGACGACGCGCGACAGCAGAATGCTCAGCTCGTACAGCAGCACCAGCGGGGCCATCATCATGAGGGTCACCGTGATCACGTCGCCGGGGGTGAGCACGGCGGCCATGATGGTGATGATGGCGATGGCGTGACGGCGCTTGCTGGCCAGGAACTCCGGCGTCACCACGCCCAGCGCGGACAGGATCAGGATCACCACCGGCAGCTCGAAGACGATGCCGAACGCCAGCAGCAGCCGGGTGACCATGGCCATGTACGGCCCGATGACGATGGACTGCTCCAGGAACTCCGTCTGGAAGCTCATGGTGAACTTCAGCGTCATGGGCAGGACGATCTTGTAGCTCATCACCACGCCCAGCACGAACAGCCCCACGCCCATGTACAGCGCGGGAACGATCACCCGCTTTTCCGACGGGAGGAGCGCGGGGGCCAGAAACGCCCAGATCTGGTAGATGACGATGGGCGACGCCAGCACCAGCCCCGCGATGAGCGCCAGCTTGAGGGTGACGAAGAACGGGTCGGTGGGGCTGAGGTACTTGAGCTTGCCCCCTTCCAGGAACGGCTCGATGGGACGAATGAGCAGCGTCATCGCGTCCATCCGGTCCACCAGGATGAACCCCACGATGGCGCCCGCGATGACGGCCAGCAGGCTCCACAGGGCCCGCCAGCGCAGCTCCTCCAGGTGGTCCAGAAAGGGCATTTCGCCCGGATTGCGTCCCAGCTTCTTCATCACCCCTTCAAGCCCTTCAAAGGCGAACGGCGGGTACGCGCCCCGCCGCGCCGGTCAGTCCGGTGTGTCGGTGTCCGCCGCGGCGCCGGCCGCGGGCGGCTCCAGCGGCAGCTCGTAGTGCGCGCGGTGCATCTCGCGCTGCGCCTGCCGGTCGGCCAGGTCGCGGAACTCGTGGTAGAATTCCTCGGGGTCCTGGAAGTTCCGGTAGACGCTGGCGAAGCGCACGTAGGCGATGTGGTCCCGCGTCTTCAGGCGGTCCATCACCATCTGCCCCAGCTCCTGGCTTTCCACCTCGCCGCTCTCGCGCCGGTCCAGCTCGCGCTCGATGTCCTCCACGATGCGGTCGATCTCCGTGGGGCTCACCGGGCGCTTGGCCGTGGCGGTGCGGATGCTGGTCAGCAGCTTGCGGCGGTCGTACGGCTCGCGCTCGCCGTCGCGCTTGAGCACCTGCAGCGGCCGCTCTTCGATGTACTCGTACGTGGTAAAGCGCCGCTCGCAGCGCAGGCACTCGCGGCGGCGGCGCACGGCGCGGCCCTCGCGCACGCTGCGCGAGTCGACCACGCGGTCGTCCGTGTGATGGCAGAAGGGGCAGCGCACGCGCTTAGAACCCCGCTCCCGACCGGCGGTTCATCGCGTCCCCATCCGCTGCAGCTCCGTGCGCGCCTCGCCCGCCTCGGGGCTGCGCGCGTACCGCTGCACCACGGCGTTGAAGTGGGTGCGCGCCTGCGTCCGGTTCCCCCGCCCCAGCTCCAGCCGCCCCATCCGCAGCAGCGCGGCCGGAGCACGGGTCGACGTGGGATAGAGCTCCACCACGCGGGCGTAGGCGGTGATGGCGCTGGCCGGCTCGCGCCCCTGCTCGTAGCTCTGCCCGATGTTGTACTGCGCCTCGGGCGCCAGCCGGTGCTGCGGGTTGGCGCGCAGGAACTCCTCGAACCCGCTGCGCGCCGTGCCCACCGAGCCGCGGCGGAGCGCGCCCAGCGCGGCGTCGTACAGCTCCTGCGGGTCGCCGCCCTCCTCGCTCCCGCCTTGCGCGTCGTCGCGGTTGGCGGCCGCGGCGGCCTCCTGCGCGCGGCGCGCCTCGGCGGCGCTCTGCTCGATCTGCTGGCGCAGGCCGGCCAGCTGCGCCTGGTTCTGGCCGCTGAGCTCCTGGATCTGCACCAGCTGCCGGTCGATGGCCAGCAGCCGGTTGGCGAAGTCGCCGCGCAGGCGCACGTTCTGGTCGCTCAGCGAGTCCAGCATGGCCTCCGTGCGCGCGACGAGGACGCGGAAGAGCGAGTCCTGCTGCGCGCGCTGGGCGGCCATGTCCAGGCGCAGCTCCTCGATGTCCTGCTTGGTGGCCACGCACCCGGTGGCGAGCGGCAGCGCGGCGAAGACGAGCAGGCGGCGCATCATCGCAGCTCCTCCGGCACCACCGTCACCTGCCCGCCGATCACGGCGAACTCCGCGCGGCGGTTGCGCGACCACGCGTCCTCGTTCTCCCCCTCCACCAGCGGGCGCTCCTTGCCGTAGCTCACGGTGGTGAAGCGGTCGGGATCGATGCCGTAGTTGGCCAGGAACGCGCGGACCGCCTCGGCGCGGCGCTGGCCCAGGGCCAGGTTGTACTCCGTTGAGCCGCGCTGGTCGGCGTGGCCCTCGATACGCAGGCGGACGTTGGGGTTGGCGGCCAGGACGGCGGCCTTGAGGCGCAGCTGGTCCTCGGCCTCGCTGCCGATCTCGTCGCTGTCGTACTCGAAGAAGACGATCTCCGTCAGCACCTCGCGGGCGCCGGCGGTCTCGCGCTCGATGCGCTCGCGGTCCAGCCGCTCGCGCTCGGCGCGCTCGCGTTCCAGGCGCTCGCGCTCGGCGTTGGCCATGCGGATGCTGTCCTCGGCCGACATCCCCCCGCCGATGACGGTCGTCGTGTCCCCGTCCGGCGCGGGCGCGGTGCGCGGGCGCTTCTTGCACGCGCCCAGGGCGGTGAGCGGGATGAGAACGCAGACAAGGGCGTGGCGCAGCTTCATCGGGTCTCCTGGCGGTCTGGAGTCGGGTTGCGGGTTTGTGTCGGGACTGCGTTGGATCGGTGTCGTGAGCGGTGGCGGGCCCGCGAAAGCGCCCCCTCCGGGCTCGTAACCCTCGCCCACCTCCCCCAAAAACCCCTGGGGGAGGTCGAACTTCATCTCGAGTGGATGGATCGCGCCGTCAGCAGCCCGCCGCCATCCCCGGCCCTGTCCCCACAGACTGCGTCGGGGAAGGGGGAAACCCAACCCGCACGCAGCATGTCATTCCGGGGGAGGCGCGCGGATGATCGCTCCCGCGCCGGGAGCCCTGGCGCCGACCGGGGAATCTACTCGCCGGGGCAGGGGCTCCGCACGACTGCTGGAACTCTCCATTCGGTCCGCGACGGCGGACTTTGCATCTCCCAGCGGCGAATTCATTCGCTCCGGCGGGGCTTCGCCTCTACCGCCCCGCCCGCAGCAGCGTGGGCGACCAGTCGGGAAGGCCGAAGCCGCGGCCCCGCAGCAGCGGGCGGATGGTGCCCGTCACGGTGTCGAGCACGAACAGGCCGCCGCCGTCGCGGTCCGACGCGAACACCAGGTGGCGCCCGTCCGGCGCCCAGCTGGGGTCCTCGTTGTGGCCGCGGTCCGTCAGCATGCGCGGGCTTCCGCCGTCCGCGCTCACGGCGGCGATCTGCATCCGCCCGTTCACCCGCGTGTGGTACGCGATGGCCGGCCCGGCGGGCGACCAGTCGGGCGAGGTGCTGTAGCCGCGTCCGCCGTACGCGTACGAGGAAACCAGGCGCGGCTCGCCACCGGGACTCATCACGTAGATCTGCGGCTCGCCCAGGCGGTCGCTCACGAAGGCGAAGCGGCGCCCGTCCGGCGACCAGGTGGGCGACAGGTTCTCGTATCCGCGGCCGCGCGTCTGCTGGCGCAGCCCCTCGGGGCCGATGGTCGCGATCTCCGTGTGCCCGCCGACGGTGGTCGCGAACGCCACCGTCCGCCCGTCCGGCGCGTACGACGGGGTGATGTTGATCCCGGAGCGGTCGCTGAGCACGCGGTCCGCCCCCGTGGACAGGTTGCGCTCGTACAGCAGCGGCGCGCCGCTACGGAACGAGGTGTACGCGATCCGCGTCCCGTCCGGCGACCACGAGGGGGAGAGCGAGATGGACCCGTCGTTGGTGACGCGGGTGACGTTCTCACCATCCGAATCCACGATGTAGATCTCCTTGGACCCGCGCCCCTGCGTCACGAAGGCGATGCGCGACGCGGCCATCCCCGGCTCGCCCGTGGCCCAGCGGACCACGGCGTCGGAGGCGGCGTGCACGGCCATGCGGAACCCGCGGCTCCCCGCGGCCGGGAGGGTGAAGGTGCCGGATCCCTTCACCGTTCCGTACGCCGCGTCGTGCAGCGTCAGGCGCAGCGTGGCGCCGGTGAGGGCGCCTTCCAGCACCCAGGTGGCGCCGCGCTGGCTCCAGGCGTCCAGGTCCAGCGGCTGGCCGGCGCGGGCGCCGGCGGCCTCGGCCATCTCGAAGCGGTCGCTGCGCTCCAGGTCGCCGCGCAGGATCGCCGCGACCTCCGCCCCCGCGCCGCCCGCGATGGGAAGGACGACGAAGCCGGGGGCGCGCCCCGTCTCGTACTGCGCGCGCAGGCGGACGACCACGCTGTCCTGGGCCGCGGCCGGAGCGGAGGCCAGCGCCGCGGCGGCGAAAAGGAACACGAACGCGCGCGGGGCGCGAGGGGTGATGCGGATCACTCGCTCTCGTCGGTTAGCTCGGGGACAGCTCTACGCACCACCGCCACCGCGCCGGATCGAACGCGGAGGGGAGCGCGCCAAAGGCCCTGCGGGTGCCGGCGGCCTCGGCGGCCTCCGACATGGCGATGCGGAACGCGGCGCCGCCGCCGCGCACGCGCCGCGCCTCGATCTCCGTCACGCTTCCGTCGCGCTGAATGCGGAAGCACACCTCGCCCGTGGCGCCGGCGCTCTCCGCCGGCGGGCGAAAGAAGCGGCGCACCTGCCGGGTCACGTTCTCGCAGTACCCCTGCACCGGACAGGGATCGCCGTCCGTGCGCACGGTGATCCCCTCGCCGCCGGCGGCGTCGGGACGGGCGTTGCTCCCCGTGGCCGGCCCGGTGCGGGTGCCCTGCCCCTGCGTGCGGTTGGCCTGCGTGCCCTTCTCCGGTTCGGGCCGCGGCGGGCGCGACGGCGTCTGCGCCGGGGGCCGCTGGGTGGACGGCCGCTGCGCGGGGCGCTCGGGCTCCCTTCTAGGCTCGGGCGCCTTCTCAGGTTCCTTCGGCGCCTCGCGGCGGGGCTCCGGCGGCGGCGTGGGAGCGGGGGGCATGGGCTCCGGCTCCGGCGCGGCGGCCTGGGGCTCCGCCGGGGCGGCGGGCGCGGGGTCCTGCGTGGCCGGGGGTTCCGCCATCGCCTCGCCCGCCACGTTGGGCGGCGGCGATACGATGTCCACGGCGATCACCTTTTCCTGCGGCGGCGCCGGCGGACCGGCGAAGGCCACCATGCCACCCACCGCGGCGGCGTGCAGCACCAGCGAAACCGCCAGTGCCCGTCCCGTGCGTGCCCCTTCGCGCCGCGGCATCATCGCCCTACCTCCGCTTCTGCGGTTCCGGCTCGGCCACCAGGCCCACCGAGGCCACGTTGGCCGCCTTCATGGCGCCCAGCACCTGCGCCACGCGCCCGTACGGCACCCCCGCGTCGGCGCGCAGGTACACGCTGGACGAGCCGCGCTCGCGCACCATGGCGGGAAAGCGCGTCTCGAACTGCTCCCACGACACGGGCTCCTGCCCCACGAAGATCTCTCCCGCCTGGTTCACCGACACCATCAGCCCGTCGCTGGCCGGCACCGCCTCCGTCCGCGCGCGGGGAAGCTTCACCTCCACGCCGCCCTGCATCATGGGGGCGGTGATGATGAAGATCACCAGCAGCGTGAGCGCCACGTCCACCAGCGAGGTGACGTTGATCTCGGCGGTGATGCCGCTGTCCTGCCGGTTGCGGCGGCGGGGCATCAGATGCGCCCCTCGCGGGCCAGCGCGCCGATGAGCTCGCTGCTGATCCCCTCCAGCTCGCCCATGAAGCGGTTCAGCCTGCCCGTGAGGTAGTTGTACGCCATGGCGGCGGGAATCGCCACAATCAGGCCGCCGGCCGTGGTGACCAGCGCCTCGGCCACGCCCGGCGCCACCGCCGAGATGTTGCTGGACCCCGATTCCACCACCCCCAGGAACGAGTGCATCACCCCCAGCACGGTGCCCAGCAGCCCCAGCAGCGGCGCCACCGTGGCCATGATGGCCAGCCACTGGATGCCGCCCGAAAGCCCGTCGCGCTCCTCGCCCTCTTCCTTTTCCAGGATGATGCGCAGCACCTCCAGCTGCGCGGGCGACAGGCCGCGCACGTCGCTCCCCTGCCGCGCCGCGCCGGGGCGCAGCTCGCCGAAGAAGCCCATGCCGCGCCGGAACAGCCGGGTAAAGGGCGAAGGCGGCATGCCGCGTACCCAGTCGTGCGCCTCTTCCAGCCGCTCGGCCGCCTCGATGCGCTGCATGAACTGGTCGGCCTCGCGGTGCAGCCGGCGAAACTGGATCAGCTTGAGGACGATGAGCGTCCAGGTGACCACGGAGAACACCGCCAGCACCAGCATGATGAGCTTGGTGGACGCGGTGCCGCCCGCGATCATGTTCCACGCCGCCGTAAACTCGCTTCCGCTCTGCATCCGTCCGCGGGTGAGGGGTCCGTCAGGGTTCGTTGGCGCCGCCGGAGTCGCGGTCCAGCTCGAAAAGGTAGCGCACGGTGTCGAGCACGCCCGTGCCCCGCCCGTTGCCGGCGGCGTCGCGCAGCCGGGCGGTGGGCGCGTGCAGGACCTTGTTCACCAGCGAGCGCGTGAGGGCGTCGATGGCGAGCTGGTCCTCGGGGGAAAGGTGGGAGAGCTGGCGGAGCGCGCGCTCCACCTCGGCGCGGCGCATCTGCTCACCGCGGTCGCGCAGGGCGCGGATGGTGGGGACCACGGCCAGGCTTGCGTACCAGGTCCAGAAGTCCTCCACCCCCTGCGACACGATGGACTGCGCCTGGGGAAGCTGCGCGCGGCGGCGCCCCAGGTTGTCGTCCACGATCTGCTGCAGGTCGTCGATGTTGTACAGAAAGACGTTGGGCTGCCCGCCCACCGCCGGCTCCACGTCGCGCGGAATGGCGATGTCGATGATGCACAGCGGCCGGCGGGGCCCGTGCGGCAGCGCCGCGCGCAGGCGCTCCACGGTGAGCACGGGATGGGGCGCGGCGGTGGAGCAGATGACGATGTCCACCTGCGGCAGCGCGGCCCCGAACTCCTCCCAGTGGATGGCCTCGCCGCCCAGCCGCTCCGCCAGCTCCGCCGCGCGGGCGTAGGTGCGGTTGGCGACGATGGCCGTGCGCACCCCCTCGTCGCGCAGGCACTCCATCGTCACCTCGCTCATCTCCCCCGCGCCCAGGACCAGCGCGCGGCGGCCCTTGAGCGAGCCGAAGATCTTCTTCGCCAGGTCCACGGCGGCGGAGGAGACGGAGGCGGCGCCGATCCCCAGACCCGTCTCGCTGCGAACGCGCCCGCCGATGGAGAAAGCCGTCTGGAAGAGGCGGTGCAGCGCCTGGCCCACCACGGGGCCGTTCTCGCCCGCGATTTCGCGGGCGGCGGCGTACGCCTCCTTGACCTGCCCCTGGATCTGCGGCTCGCCCAGGATCATGGAGTCCAGCCCGGCGGAAACGCGGAACAGGTGCTCCGCCGCCTGGCGGTCGCGGTGTACGTAGAAGTAGTGCGCGGCCTGCGCGGGCTCCTGCCCGATGCGGGCGGCCAGCAGGGCGCGCGCGTGCTCCACCCCGTCCGAGCCGTCCGGCAGGGAAAGGTAGACTTCCGTGCGGTTGCAGGTGGAAAGGACCACGGCCTCCGCCCCGTCCGCGGCCAGCGACAGCAGCGCGCCCCGGGCCTCGCCCCGCCCGAAGGCGAAGCGTTCCCGGAGCTCGATGGGCGCCGTGCGGTGGCTTGCGCCTACGACTGCGAGAGGCATCGGCGTATGGACTGCTCCAGGTCCTCGTCCCGTCCCGCGACCGCCAGGTCCAGGAACTCGGGGGTGATCAGCTCGAACCAGAAGGCGCGCCGCCGCGCTTCGTCCGCGGCCCAGCGCGCCTGCACCTGCGCGCGCACGTCCGCCAGCCGCCGCGCCGCGCGCCCCAGCCCGGGGGTGACGACCGTCTCCATCATCCGCTCGCGGAGGCGACGCGCGAGCAGGGGCGACGCGCCGCCCGTCGAGATCGACACGACCACGTCGTTCTGGCGGATGTGCGACGGGACGTGGAAGTCGGATTCCCCGCCCTCGTCCGCGCGGCTCACCAGGGCGCCCGCCGCGCGCGCGTCGTCCGCGATCCGCTGATTGACGCCGGGATCGTCCGTGGCGGCGAAGACCAGGTGATGCCGGTCGGCATCCACCGAATGGTACGGCCGCGCATGCCAGACGAGCCGCAGGCGCTCCACCATCGCCCGCAGCTCGTCCGTGACCGCGGGGGCCACGACGGCCGGACGCCCGCCGGCCTCCGCCAGCCCCGCCACCTTTCGCGCCGCGACGCTGCCGCCGCCCACCACCAGCACGCGCAGCCGCGTCACGTCCAGCATCACGGGATACGCCGCCGCGCTCACAGGAACCCCGCCCCGGCGCTCTCCGCGGCGCGCAGCAGCACGTACGCCGCCACGACCACCGCGAAGCCCACGACCGAGACCACGGCTCCGCGCCGCGCCTGCGCCGTCTCGTCGCGCCCGCGGGCCACCAGCGCCGCCACGAAAACGATCCAGGTCATTACCCCCCACACGACTTTCGGGTTTCCGGCCTGCATGTCGATCCCGAAGCGCACCGACCACGCCCACCCCAGCAGGAGCGCAAAGGTCAGAAAGGGGAGGCCGGCCAGGAGCGCGCGCCGCCCGATGCGGTCCAGCGTGTCCAGCGGGGGAAAGAAGCGAAAGACGGCGCCGAAGCGCTTTCCCTTCAGCTGCCGGAACTGCAGGAGGTACATCAGTCCCGCCGCGAACGCGACGGTCAGCCCCGCGTACCCCACCATCGCCAGGACCACGTGCAGCACGAACCAGGACCCGCGGTACGCCATCTCCTCGTGCGCGGCCGGCCGCAGCCCCGCCACCTCCGCCACCGCCGCCAGCGCCGCCGCCACGGGGACCAGCACCAGCCCCAGGGGCCCCGTGCGCCCCAGGGTGGCCAGCAGGAACGAGCCGAGCGCGACCAGGATGGCGAGCACGGAGAGCGACGGCCCCATCCCCACCAGCGGCAGCTCGCCGTACGCCGCCGTGAACGACGCCAGCGCCGCGAGGTGCGCCAGGATGCCCCCCGCCAGGCACGCCGTCGCCGCGGCGGGAAGCCGGACGGCGCTGCGCGCCAGCGACACGCCCAGAAGCGCGGCCGCCAGCGCGTAGAACGCCAGCGCCACCACGTGCAGCACCTGTGTCACGTCCATCCCGCGCCCGCTGGATGCAGAGACGCCCTTCCCGGGGGAAGGGCGCCGCCAGCACCGCCGGGCCGACCCGCCAGTGCCGTCTTCGTCACGGCATCCGCGCCACGCGGCGCACCGGCAGCCCCACGGCGATGCGCGGCTGCTCCAGCTGCGTCACCCGCACCGACGCCGTCCCCTCCGTCACCTTGACCACCTGCATGCGCGCCACGGCCACCTCCGGACGGGTGCCCCAGCGGCGCTGGGTGGCGGGGTCGTACATCTCGAACTCGTCGCCCACGCCCACGCCGGCGCTGCGGCCGATGTCCAGGAAGAGGATGGACTCCGTGCGCTGCAGCGGCGTGTCGTCGCGGAAGGCGAGCACGCGGCCCTGCAGGTCGGCGTCCACGGCATCCGGACGGCGGGTGGTGCGGATGGGAAAGTCCTCGGGAAGGATGGCCGCGTCGTTGGGGCGCACCTGGTCGAACATCCCCACGATCACCACCGTGGCCGTTCCGTTGTCCACCGCCGCCACCGTCCCCACGCCGGTGGGAAGGTAGACGCGGCCGGTGCGGCGGATCTGCCGCCCCTCGCGCAGAAAGTGCAGCCGGTCGCCCACGGTGACGCGCGCCGGGTCCACCCGCACGAACACGCGGTCGTACAGGTTGAACTGCGACGGCAGCTGGTTGTCCACCACCGACTGGTACTCGCCCTCCATCAGCCGGCCGACCAGCGGCACCTCGCGCGGCTGCGCCAGGAACGCGGCGCGGTAGAAGTCGCCCTCCAGCACGGCCGGGCGCTCCACCGTCACCCCAAGGCGCAGCGTGGGGCCCCGCGGACGCTCCGGCTGCCCGAAGAACGGGCCCTCGTCGAAGGCCTGCTGCCCCGCGCACGCGGGAAGCACCAGCCGCTCGGAGGGATAGATGAGGGCCGGGTCTTCGACGGTGGCGGTGTTGAGCCGGAAGATCTCCGGCCACAGGAACGGGTCGCTCAGGCAGGCGCGGGCGATGTCCCACAGCGTCTCGCCCGGGCGCACCACGTGGACCTGGGCCGGCTGGGGTTCGTCCTGCGCGGCAAGCGGCGCGGCCGCGAGCAGGGCGCCGGCGGCGATGACGGATGCGGTTGTTCTCACGGGACCCCGAAGGCGGTTGCGTGCGGGCGTGGGATTCACCGGATTTTCGCTGGGGGAAATCGGGCGCGCTCGAACTACGATGCACAGGCGGCCCGGCGTAGCCCAAGTGTAAGCTGCGCCCCGGCGAATGGCAAGGCGAATCGCGGATAAACGGCTGAATCGGCAGCTTCGCGCCGCCAATCCCGTGCCGCATGCGCCCCCGCACGCATCTCCAGCAGCGGCGCGGGTATTCTGGAAGATGCATGACGCGCGAACCGCTGATACAGGTGCAGAGTCGGCAAATTTTGCACGATCCCATGCAGAGTCCACGACCGTTCACGTTCGTTGATGAGCGTGGCGCCGGGCGAGTATACGTGCGCCACGTTCTGACGCACGCCGAGCATGATCGCCTCTCGCGAGCCGGCCGGCTGTGAGCAGTGGGTCAACGGGAATGACGAACGCAAGCAACAGCAAATGACCGCCGTGCTCGATTTTACCAAGCCGCACGTGCTCCGGACCGGGGAGGAGTACGACGAAGCCGTGCGCATGCTGGACGAGCTTCTCGACCGCGATCCGCAACGCGGCTCGGAGGAGTACGACCTGCTGGAGTTCCTTTCCGTCCTGGTGGAGGCGTACGAGGCGAAGCACCTGCCGGACGAGATGTTCGCGACCACTCCGCGGGACGTGGTGGCCTTCGTTCTCGAGCAGAAGGGGATGCAGCGGAGCGACCTCACGGAGATCATGGGCGGCAAGAGCCGGGTCTCGGAGTTCTTTGCCGGAAAGCGCGAGCTATCGCGGTCTCAGATCCGCCAGCTCCGCGACCTGCTCGGCATTCCCGCCGACCTGCTGCTGTAAACTGACGAGAGCCGGCGGATGCGCATCCGCCGGC
>DATABT010000454.1:0-6202 GCA_036259455.1 Longimicrobium sp.
GCGCTGGGCCGCACGGCGGACGCACGCCCCAGGTGCATCAGCACGGAAACCTCGTAGCCTGCGCGGAACTGCCGGATCCACGCGGACTCCCGCGCCAGGCGCAGCGCCTCCTTCAGCTCCGCGGCCGCCGGTTCGTTCAGCCCCAGGCCGATGAGCGCCTGCGCGTGCGTATGCAGCGCCGAGACGAGCGCATCCTCGCCCGGCGCCCGGCCCGCGCGCGCGTGCGCCACGCACTCGCGCGCAACGGGCTCCGCGCGGGCAAAGTCGCCGCGCCACAGGTAGCGCAGCGCCAGGCTGGGACAGCGGTGCGGCCAGGTGCGGCCCTCGCGGAACGCGGGCACCGCCAGCGCACGCGCGAACCAGCGCTCGGCGTTGGGCTCGTCGCCCACGCCGCCGTACGCGCCGGCCACGTCGTACGCCGCCTCCGCGCGCTGCTCGTCCGTGGCGGGCTCGCTCGCCAGCTGCTCCACCCGCTGCAGCGCCAGGCGCAGCCGGCCCAGCGCGCGGTCGCCATCGCCCGCGCGAAGCAGCTCCATCTCGTGCTGCGCCATTCCGCAGATGCGCGGGACGTCGGTCATGAGGTCAGCGCTCCGCCGGGGTCCGCATCGCCATCCTCCCCCTCGTCGTCCGCGAGAAAGCGGGCGCGCCGCCGGATCGCGGGGCGGATGGGGCGCAGGGCGGCGAGGTCGTCATCGTCCTCCACCTCGCGCCAGAAGGCATCTTCGCTTTCGGCCGTGCCCAGCACCACCCAGGGCGGGCCGTACCGCGTCCGGGCGACCCACAGGTCCACCTCACCTCCCGCCGGACCCTCGCTCAGCGCGTCGCCGGTCGGCCGCGCCTGCAGCTCGCCGTCGAGATGCACCGTGTGCGCCCCGGCGCACCCCAGTGTGGTTTCGCAGGCGCGGATCAGGGCGTCCCGCCGCGCGTCCGCCATCCGCACCGCGAGGTCGTACGAGCCCGCGTCGGCGTTGCTGAACGCCGGCTGCCGCGCCCGCAGCAGCAGGTAGTGCTCGCAGGCGACGCCATCCAGCCGGTACAGGCTGAAGACGATGAGGGGAATGCCCATCCGCGATGTCCGCCGCTCCCTCAGAGGGTGGTGCTGAACCGCCGGATCCGGTAGAAGGAACGCCCGATTCGGCCGTGCGCGGGTGGCAGCTTCCGCGCGAGCGCCCCCTCCGCTCGCTCAGGCTCGCACCTCCCGAGGGTGTCGCGAACCCGGGGCTGCCTCCGCCAGGGCATTGACTTCCTGAGGGAGCGCCCTCGCGGAACTCCTTTGGTTGCAGTCGGTTGGGCGCGACCGAAGGATCTACTCAGCGCCGGCTGGGAGGCCGCCTTCCTGCGACCGCCCCGCGTCCCGGTATCGCGGGCGAGATCCTTCGGTCGCCGCCGTACATCGTGCACCAGCAAGGACTTGTGCGGCGGCTCCCTGAATAGAAAGGGATCCGGGCGGGGTCCGTCGAGGGGGCGCGGCACCTGCCCGGGCGAGTAGATTTCTCAGTCGGCGCCACAGGTTCGTGCACCGGCAGCGATCACGCGGCGCCTCCTTCGAAATGACAGCCGCGGCGCGAGCGACTTTCATCCCACAGGGTGCGCGCAGCGCCGAATGACTCAGGATGACCCGATTCTCAGGTGCTGGGTAGCCCCCTACCGCACCAGCACGCGGTAGCCGTGCGCGGGGATGTCGATCCACCCGGACCCCGCGAGCGAAATCGGCGCCTTGCTGAACCAGTCGGTGTACGCGCCCGGCTGCGCCAGCCCCTGATACGACGCGCTGACCGGCGCATCGCCGAAGTTGACGGCGACCAGGACGGTGTTGGCGCCCTTTGTGCGCGTGAAGGCGTAGACGCGCGGGCCGCCGTCGGTACGCAGCGCGGTCTGGGCGCCGCCCCAGGGGCCGTTCCACAGGGCGGGCTGGCGCTCCTTGAGCTCGAACATCGACCGGTAGAAGGGCGCAAGCGAGGGGCCGGACCAATCGACGGTGTCCTTTTCGAAGAAGCGCAGCCGCTTGTTCAAACTCACTTCCTGCCCGGTGTACAGCAGCGGAAAGGAGTTCTGCGCCGTGGCGGACAGGACGAAGGCGGGGAGGTGGTTGGCGCCCATGCGCTCGAACTCCGTGCCCTGCCAGCTGTTCTCGTCGTGGTTGCTGGTGAACGACATGCGGTACGCGCCACGCCCCCGGTACAGGCTGTCCTCGCGGGCGAAGTAGCGGTCCAGCTCCTCCGTACCCTTCTTGCCCTGCGCGATCTCGTTCAGCAGGTGGTGCAGCGCCCACGCGTAGCTGGCGTGGAACCACTGGTGCAGGTTGGCATCCTCCGCCTCGGCCAGCAGAAAGACGTCCGGGCGCGCCTCCACCAGCGCCCGGCGCGCCTGGGCCCAGAAGTCGTAGGGAACGCCCCAGGCCACGTCCATGCGGAACCCGTCGATCCCCATCCGCTCCACCCACCAGCGCATGTCGGCGATCATGGCGCGGCGCATGTCGGCGCTGCCGTAGTCCAGGTCCGCCACGTCCGTCCAGTCGGTCTCGCGCCCCTCGGCGTCCAGGGGAAACGAGATGGTGCCGTCCGCGCGGCGCGTGTACCAGTCCGGGTGCTGCGTGATCCAGGGGTGGTCCCACGCGGTGTGGTTGGCCACCCAGTCCAGGATCACCCGCAGCCCCCGCGCGTGCGCCGCGTCCACGAAGCGCTTGAAGTCCGCCTCGGTGCCGTGCTCGGGGTTCACGGCGGTGTAGTCGCGGATGGAATAGTAGCTCCCCAGCCCGCCCTTGCGGTTCTGGACGCCGATGGGCTGCACGGGCATGAGCCAGAGGATGTCCACGCCCAGGCTGTCCAGCCGCGGCAGGTGGCGCTGCAGCGCGGCAAAGGTGCCCTCCGGGGTGTACTGCCGCACGTTCACCTCGTAGATCACCGCGTCGCGCGACCACGCGGGGTAGAACGACGTGTCCGCCGTCGGCGTGGCGGCGTGCACGGACGGGGCGCCCGGCGGCGCCGCGCCGGCGTTTGGCGAACCCGCGCAGGCGGCCAGCGCCAGGGCGGCGGACAGGGTGAGCAGGGCGTTTCTCATCAGCGTAACGACGGTGGTTGATGGACGGCGGCGGGGATGGGTGCGGGCATCTTCACTCCCACGGGCGCGTTTGTCAAGAAACCTAACAAATCGACTGGGGACCGGGGGCAGGATCGCACCGCGCCGACCCGGGGCCCTCCCCGCTCGTTCCTCGCGGAGAGGGGAGAACTTCGCACTGCGCCCGCGGGCCTTCCTCCCCAGCCACTCCCCCAAAACTACGGGTGGCGCGCTCGGACGCGCATCATCACGAGCCCCGACCCCAACCCCTCCCCCGGGGTTGGGGGAGGGTCGCCAAGCCGTCGCGAGGAACGAGCGAATGGCCTGGCGGGGACGCGGGCCCGCCGGGGCGCAGGCGGTTGCCTGTGTTCAGCTTGCGCGTTGCGCGCCGTCGGGAACCAACGCGCGTGTCCCGGGGTGACAGCCCACGTCCGATTCCAGCGACGCGGCGGAGCGCCGTGTCCGGCACGCGGCACGGGCAGGGGTGCTAAGTACTTGCCACCCCGCGCCATCGTGCTAATATCGAACGTTCGATCCGCATACACGCGGCGCGGCACCGTCCGTCAGCCGCCGAAAGCAGCATCCGGAATGAGAGCAGTGAACACCCTGGCCGCCGCCCTGCTCGCCGTCGCGAGCGCGGCGTGCGGCGGCAACGCGCAGGTCACCACGACGCCCGCGCCGCAGCACGCGGAACAGGCCGGGCACGCGGACCCCACCGGCGGGCACCCGTGGACCGAGGCGGACGTCCGCTTCATGTCGAACATGATCGGGCACCACGCGCAGGCCATCGAGATGGCGCGCCTGGCGCCCACGCACGGCGCCAGCCCGGCCGTGCAGACGCTGGCCGCGCGGGTCATCGGCGCGCAGGAGGACGAGATCGCGACCATGCAGCAGTGGCTGCGCGACCGCGGCCAGCCCGTCCCCGAGCCGCACGCGGAGCATCACGGCCATGGCGGGATGATGCCGGGGATGCTCACGCCGGAGCAGATGGCCCAGCTGGACGCGGCGCGCGGCGAGGAGTTTGACCGGCTGTTCCTGACGCTCATGATCCAGCACCACCGCGGCGCCGTGCGCATGGTGTCGGAGCTGTTCGGCAGCTACGGCGCCGGGCAGGACGAGACGGTCTTCAAGTTCGCGTCGGACGTGAACGTGGACCAGGAGACGGAGATCGCCCGGATGCAGCGGATGCTGGAAGCCCTGCTGTTCGCGGCACCTTCGCAGTGAGAATGCCGATCCGCCGATCGACTTTCGCGCATTGACCCACCCCACCCGATCCCAGGAAGCAGCGATGCAATCCCTTCTCCCGCCCCGCCGCGCGCGGGGCCGATCCACCGCACGGCTGGCGGCGCTGTCGCTGGCGGCGGCGCTCTGCGCCGCGCCGGCCGCCGCGCAGGGCACCTCGGCGCCCAGCCCGGACCCGCGCGTGGGGCTGCGCGCCGGGCGCTTCGACGCGGCGGAGGCCGCCTGGAACATGCGCGTGGTCTCCCGCAGCCGGCCGGCGGAGGAGTTCCTGAGCTCCACCAGCTCGGACCTGGCGTTCACGGGCAACTACGCCATCCAGGGCAACTACAACGGGTGGATGATCTGGGACATCTCCAATCCCGCCCAGCCCTCGCTGGTCCGCGGCTTCGTCTGCCCGGCCTCGCAGAGCGACGTGTCCGTCTACAGGAACCTGCTCTTCGTCTCGGGCGAGGGGCTCACGGGGCGCCTGGACTGCGGCACGCAGGGGGTGCGCGACACGGTAAGCCAGGAGCGCCTGCGCGGGCTGCGCATCTTCGACATCAGCGACATCCGCAATCCGCGCAACGTGGGCAACGTGCAGACCTGCCGCGGCAGCCACACCCACACGGTGCTGGCGGACCCGCGCGACCCGGACAACGTGTACGTGTACATCAGCGGCTCGGCGGGCGTGCGCTCGCCCAGCGAGCTGCCGGGGTGCGTGCGCGAGGCGCCGGAGCAGGACCCCAACTCGGCGCTCTTCCGCATCGAGGTCGTCAAGGTCCCGGTGAACAACCCGGCGGCGGCGGCCATCGTCAGCTCGCCGCGCATCTTCAACGACCTCACGGCCCCGCCGCGCCACGGCGACGCGCCGGAAGACATCGCGGCGGCGCGGGCGCGCGGAGCCTTCGTGGTCACCGTGGGCGGGCGTGAGCGCATCGTGCAGGCGGGCTTTGCCAACGTGGTGCTGGACAGCATCGTCCGGGCGCGCGGCGGGACGGGGCGCGCGCAGGCCACGGCCGCGGACAGCGCCGCCGCGCGCGCCGCGCTCCCCGGGATCGTGGAGCGCGCGCTGGGCGAGGATCGGGGCCCGCGCCCCGGGCCCACGCAGTGCCACGACATCACCGTGTACCCGGAGATCGGGCTGGCGGGCGGCGCCTGCGAGGGGTACGGCATGCTGCTGGACATCCGCGACCCGGTGAACCCGGTGCGCATCAGCGCGGTGGCGGACAGCAACTTCTCGTACTGGCACAGCGCCACCTTCAACAACGACGGGACCAAGATCCTGTTCAGCGACGAGTGGGGCGGCGGCGGCCAGCCCAAGTGCCGCGCCACGGACCGCCCCGAGTGGGGCGCCGACGCCATCTTCGAGCTGGTGGACGGGCGCGAGATGCGGTTCCGCAGCTACTACAAGCTGCCGGCGGCGCAGACCTCGTTCGAGAACTGCGTGGCGCACAACGGCTCGCTGATCCCCATCCCGGGGCGCGACGTGATGGTGCAGGCGTGGTACCAGGGCGGCATCTCGGTCTTCGACTGGACCGACGCGGCGCGCCCGGTGGAGATCGCCTTCTTCGACCGCGGGCCGGCGGATTCCACGCGGATGGCGCCGGGCGGCTCGTGGAGCGCGTACTGGTACAACGGGGTGATCGTCAGCTCCGAGATCTCGCGCGGGCTGGACATCCTGGAGCTCACGCCCAGCGCGCACCTGTCGCAGAACGAGATCGACGCGGCCAAGAGCGTGCGGCTGGAGTACCTGAACGCGCAGGGGCAGCCCAAGTTCGTGTGGCCTCCCAGCTTCGCCCTGGCACGCGCGTACCTGGACCAGCTGGAGCGGAACAACGGCCTGGCCGCCGCGCGCATTACCGCCGCGCGCCAGGCGCTGTCGAACGCGGAGCGCGCGCAGGGCGCCGTGCGGCGCGCGGCGCCC
>DATABT010000455.1:0-4208 GCA_036259455.1 Longimicrobium sp.
GCTGGGCTCGGGAAACGGCGGCACGGAATCCGGCGAAACCACTACGTCCGATCAGGACGGCACGACCACGAGCACCGACAGCACCACCCAGCGCGGGCCGGGAATGATGGGATCGGGGAACTGATACGCCCCCGCGTCACCGCGCTTCCGCGCTGACAGGAACGGTGCGCAGGGTCGCGACAAAGTGCCGGGCAAGCGTCTGGCGTCCGGGCGCGGCGCGCTCCACGGCAACGCCGGCTGGTGCCGCGCTCTGCCGCGTCCGAACCGCGGTGAGTGATGTTTCCGCCTCCACAATGATGTCCGCCTCGCCCTGGAGACGCGCGGTCGCTTCCGCGCGCATCAGAAGATCCTCGGCGAACTCCCACCGTTCCAGGCTCCAAGCCCCGAGGCCAAGCTCGTAAAGGACGCGAGGAACGGCCTCTCCAGTGATGCTCCGCTCCACCAGGTCGAGCGCATCGTTGGAGAGGCGCTGGAATTGCGCTTCCTCGCCGCACCGTCCCGCCGCCCATCCGGCGGAGCCAAGGATGAGCAGGCGCTGCTTGCCCTGCGTGAAGTGATCGAGCAGCGCCATCAGGACCGGGAACGCTCGATCGAACTGCCCTCGCTTGAGCCAGAGCACCGCGACGTCGTGCGCCAGCGGCAGAAGCCGCGCGTGATCCGGACAGTAGATCTCCAGCGCCTCTCGGGCATAGTTCTCCGCCGAATCCAGATTCCCGATGTACGCCGTCGCGACGAACAGGTCGTGCAGCACCTCGCCCTCGCGCTCGCGCAGACGATGCTTTCGCGCGATCCGCAACGCCTGCGACTGGGTCTGCGCGGCCTGCCGGTAGTTGCCGCCCTCAGCCAACACGTTTCCCAGACTGTTCAGCGCCAGCGTCTGCGCTTCCCAATCCCCCTTGCTGCTGGCGATTCGAGCGGAGCGCTTGATCCACTGCTCCGCTTCGCGGCGATACCCGTGCGTCCTCAGCATCCGCCCCGCCATCCAGGCGTACCGGGGATGGTCGGGCTGACACAGGGCGGCGGCTTCGGTAAAGGCGAGTGCGGTGCGTGTCGCGTTGTGCGCGAGGCTCCACTCCGTCACGCACAGGCAGGCGTGCGCCATCGCCTCGCCGGACGCGCCCTGCGGCGCCGCCAGCTCGCCCACGATCACGGCGACCGGGTAGCGCAGGTCCGCATCCCACGAACCCTCCAGCAACTCGCACTCCCACTGCTCCATGGCCCGCCGCTCGAACAACTCGCCGCGATAGGCGGGGACTTCGGCCGCCCACATCAGGACGCTGCGCAGCGCCTGCCACACGGTAAGCGCCAGCTCCGGCGGAAGCTCGCGCACCACCTCGGCCCCGGCCACCTCGCCGCCGGGAATGGTGAGCGGAGACGTGAAATCCGCGCCGCGATGGCAGGATGCGTGAAGGGATGGGGTGGCGCGCATGGGACCTCCTGTCGGAGTGCGTCGGGTTATGAGTGGGATCATGATCGCGCCGGAGGCGAGCCCCAGCGTTCCGGCTCATTCTAAGCGTGGTTCGGCGGCCAGTCTACACCCGCACAAGACCGCCCTCCTTGCGCCATCAACCGCACAAACGCTGGGCTTGCGCGGAGAAATAAGACAAAGTAGACTACATGCACGCGTCCACTTTGACCGTAATTCCTTTCCGAGGGGCAACGATGAGCGACCGTCCGCAAACGTCCATCACCCGCCTGCGCGAGGCGGTCACCATCCGGGTGCAGGCCACCTCGCTGCGGTCGGTGGCGCGGCAGGTGGGGATGAGCCCCAGCGGCCTGGACAAGTTCCTGAACGGCGGCATGCCGTACCAGAAGAGCCGCCGCAAGCTGTTCGACTGGCTGAACCGGGAGCGCAACAACCTGGGCGCGGACCTCACCGTGGACGGCATTGCCGCCGCGCTGGGCTCGCTGGTGCGCGACCTGCCGCCCGACCGGCGCGAGCGGGCCATCCACGCGCTCCTGGACACCCTGCACGTCCTCTACCGCGAGCACGCCGAGACGGCGCCCAACTGGCTCTCCGAGATCACCCAGCGCACCGCCGACGGGAGCGCCTTTCCGGAGGACGAGGTGCCGCGCACGCCTTCCCCGCCCCCCGTTGAGGAATCCGCGCAGGCCTGAGCGGGTGGTACGGAACCATGGGCGGAAACAAGTCATCCCACGCGGCCCGCACCCCCGTACCATGAAAGTCCTGTCATCGCGAAGGAGGCGCCCACCTCCTTCGACAGCCGCGGCGCGACCGGCTTCCATCCGAGGATAGCGTCGCCGGAAGAAGCGCGCAGGCGCTCTGCACCGTGCATCTCTTCGTGCAGCTCACGCGGAGGGGACCCGCGTCTGGTCGCCGACGCCTGCACAGCGTAGGTTCACGCCGGTGCGGGCAGATCGACCGGAGCGGCCCGCGGCAACGGCGAACCAGCGACAGAGGGGGGCAGATGCCTACACGCAAGGCGAGCGCGACGTGGGAGGGGGGACTGCGGGGCGGCAACGGGAGCTTCCGCGGCGAGAGCGGGGTGCTGGACGGGGCGTATTCGTTCGGATCGCGCTTTACGGACGCGGGCGGCACCAATCCCGAGGAGCTGCTGGCCGCGGCCGAGGCGGCGTGCTTCAGCATGGCGCTGGCGGCGGGGCTGGAGAACGCCGGCACCCCGGCAACGCGCGTGCACACCGACGCCGCCTGCACGGTGGAAAAGGTGGAAGAAGGCTTCAAGATCACCACCATGCGCCTGCGGACCACCGCTTCGGTGCCCGGGGTGGACGACGCGACCTTCCAGAAGTTCGCACAGGATACCAAGAAGAACTGCGTGGTGTCCAAGGCTCTCGCCGCCATCGACATCCAGCTCGAGGCCACGCTGGAGTCCTGAAGAACGGCGGATCGGGTGGATCCGCGGAAACGAGCGTAGTTGAAGCCCCCGTCCGGCGAGCGCACGCAGGTCCGGATGGGGCATCTGTCATGATTTCGAACCGCGGATTCAGCCCCCCACGCGAACGAAATGCCAGGAAACCGCTCGGAATCCCCGCATGTTGCGTGCAGGTTGACCGTCCAGCCTTTCATCACAGGTGATCCATGCGCAGCATCATGCTGACCGCGAGCGGCGCGCTGCTGGGCAGCGTCGCGGGCGCGCAGGCCTGCCCGGGCAGCATCGAGGACGAGTGAGGCGAAGACGGGTGGTGGCACGGCGCCATCGTCTTCGGCCTGGTGGGAGCCGTGGTGTACGCCATCCGCGCCTGACGCCGTGTCTCGCCGCGAGGCGCCGTGTCGCGCAACAAGCCCCGTCCGGCGAGCCAGGACGGGGCTTCCGGCCCTTCCGGCCTCGGCTTCAGCCGCCGTTGCCCGTAGGAGAATCCCCTACGCGTCTGCGGGAGTTTTCCTGACGGAACGAAGCGTGCGGCAAACATTCCGGTGACCGGCAGCGGGCAGAGGCCACGCCCGCGCCGGACCACTCGGCCGCCGTCCCCGGCGGCGCCCCACGGCTCACCCGGGAGGCCACATGCCCATGCTCGACCGAATCTCCGGCCTGTTCAACGGGGGCGGCGCAGGCGCCGCCGCGACCGCATCCCCCGCCCTGTCGCGCGGCGAGATCGAGGAACGGCTGCGGGGGGACGGGCGCTCGCTGGCGGGGGCCAACCTGAGCGGCGCGGACTTTACCGGGCTGGACCTTTCCGGCGCCGACCTCTCCGGGGCGGAGCTCGGCAGGGCCTCGTTCTCCGGGGTGAACCTCAGCGGCGCCAACCTGAGCGGCGCGTGCCTGCAGGAGGCGGACTTCACCCGCGCCAATCTTCGGGGCGCCAACCTGCGCGACGCCAACACCGCGCGCACCGGCGCGCTGCATCCGCCCATCCTGACCGGCGCCGACCTTTCGGACGCAGACGCCACCGGCGCCGACTTCAACCACGCCAACCTGCGCGACGCCGTGCTCACCGGCGCGCGCCTGGCCGAGGCGGCGCTGCCCAGGGCGGACCTGACCAACGCCCGGCTGGAGCGGGCGGACCTGGACGGCGCCAACCTGCGCCACGCCACCCTCGACGCCGCGGACTTCACGAACGCGGGGCTGCAGACGGCGGACCTGGCCAGCGTGCACGCCGTGGGGGCGCGCTTCGGGCGGGCGCGCCTGACGCGGGCCAACCTTTCCGAGGCCAACCTGGCGCGCGCCGACTTCACCGGCGCGGACCTCACCGAGGCCACGCTCGAAGGCGCGCGGCTGAACGGCGCC
>DATABT010000456.1:0-14294 GCA_036259455.1 Longimicrobium sp.
CGCCAGCGCGTCCACGGCAGCCAGGACGGCGTCGTTGGCCGAGTCCTCGCGCGCGGTGGCGTCGCCGTACGCGTCCAGGACGACGCCGAGCAGGGCCGTGTCCGCCATCCGCGCCACGCCGCCCAGCGCGCTGGTGCGCACCATCACGTCCGGCGAGCGGAACCCGCCCAGCACCAGCGCGCGGCGGCGGGGGTCCCAGCGGTCGCCCGCCGCGGTCACCAGCTCCTCCAGCCCCGCGGCGGCCACGCGGCCGTCGGGCTCGGACTCCAGCAGGGTGGCCAGGTCGCCCAGCGCGGCATCGCCCACCTGCGCGAAGGCGCGCGCGGCGGCGGCGCGCAGGCGCCAGTCCGGTTCGCGCACCAGCGCCCGCGCGGCCTCCAGCGCCCGGTCCCTGTCCACCTGCGCCAGCGCGGCGAGGGCGGTCGTCCGCACGGCGACGGGCATGTCGGCGTCCTGCGCCTCCTGCCGCAGCACCCCGGCGGAGGGCGCGGCGAAGCTCCCCAGGCGCCCCAGCGACTCCATCGCCGTGATGGACTCGTACGGGGCGCCGATGGCCGCCACGTCCGTCAGCAGCGCCAGCGCGCGCGGTGAGGGATGCGTCCCCAGCGACCGCAGCGCGTTGATGCGCACGGCCAGGGAGGTGTCACGGGTGGCGTAGCGGACCAGGACGTCCAGCGCGGCGTCTCGCCCCACGCCGGACGAGTCCGCCATGGGCCCCGTGAGCGCGCGGGCGACGAACGACCGCACCAGCGGCTCCCCGTCCGCCGCGACGCCGTAGAGCGCGGCGGCGGTGGCCGGCTCCGGACGGCGGGCGAGCGCGTACGCGGCGCGCCAGCGAATTCCGGGGTCGGCGTGGCGGAGCCACGCGTCGATGGCGGTCACCGGGATCGGCCGCTCCTGCCGCCAGATGGCCAGCAGCGCGGCGCCCGCCGCCGTCCGGGTGCCGGGATCGTCCCCTTCCAGCGTGGCCAGCAGGGTCGTCAGCGCGGCGCGGGCCTGCGAGTGGCGGATCTTCCCCAGCGCGTACGCCGCCTCGGCGACCACGGTCGGCATGGTCGCGGCACGGGAGGCGTCGGCGTACGGAATGAGGGGCGCGAGCCCAGCGCTGTCGGCGATCTGGCCCAGCGCGAACGCCGCCGTGGCGAGCACGGAGGTGTCGGTGTGCGCCGCCATGACCGGCGCCAGCAGCGCCACCCCTTCCCGGCGCCGCAGGCTGGCCAGCACCCACGCCGCCCGCCGCGCCACGGCGGGGTCGGGGTCGGTGAGGGCGGCGCGAAAGTACGCCTCGTCGTACTCGCGGCGGTCCGCCAGGCGCAGCAGCCCCGCCTCCGTCACCGCGCCCGCCGCGGCGGCCGGGGACGTGGACGGGCCGGCGGCGGGGGCGCAGGCGGCGAGCAGGAGCGCGGCGGCGGCCATGCGGACGGAGTTCATCGTCATGCCGGTTGCGGGGCGGTGCCCTTGAAGGCGGCGAGCACGCCGGCGGGCAGCTTCTGCGGCCGGCCGGAGCGGTCGATGGGCGTCAGCCCGGTGCGCGCGGTCACCAGCCGCGTGGTCGATCCGTCCGCCTCCACCCGCTCGATCAGGTAGGAGAAACCGACGGCGCGCGACCGCACGTCGTCCACCGTGGTGGTCACCCGCACCAAGTCGTCGTAGCGCGCGGAGGCGTGGTAGCGCAGCGCCACCTCGGTGACGGCGAGGAGGATGCCGTCCTTCTCCACCTCCGCGTACGGCTTGTACAGGCGGCGGATGAGGTCCGTGCGCCCGATCTCGCACCAGGCCAGGTAGTTGGCGTGGTGGATGATCCCCATCTGGTCCGTCTCCGCGTAGCGCGTGCGGAACTCCACGGAGCAGGAGAGCGGCGGCGGGGCGTCGGACACGGCGGAGTGCGAAAGTGCGAAAGTGCGAGAGTAACGGCAGCGCGGATTCTACCGGGCGGCGCGGGGGGAGTCAAACGGTCGCGGCTGTTTGCCTCCTGGCACCCAGCACGCGTGACGAGCGGCACTGGACCGCTCCCTCGCTCGAGGACGGCGGCACACGGGCAGAAAACCGGTTTCGAAGGAGATGCACGATGGCCGGGACGAAAAGCGGCAGGCCTCGTCCGGAGAACGGGCCCGCCACGACCGGGAAGAAATCGGGCAAAGGACGAGGCGTTCTTCCACCGCGGCAGCCGAAGCCGAAATCGTCTACCTGAACCGGGTAGATCGCGGCTTGTCGCCCATCCATGTGGCCGGTAGCTTCCCCGCCCCATGGAGAGCAAGCCCGTCTACGTCGTATCCGACATCCACCTGGGCGCCGTGCCGGAGGAGACGGAGCGCGCCTTTCGCCGCTTCCTGGACCACGTGGCGGCGGAGGCGTCGTTCCTGCTCATCAACGGCGACCTGTTCGACTTCTGGTTCGAATACCGCCACGTGATCCTGGCGGAGCACTACCGCGTGCTCGCCAGGCTGCGCGACGTGGTGGAGGCGGGCGTGCGGATCGCCTTCGTGGGCGGCAACCACGACGCGTGGGCGGGGCCGTTCCTGCGCGACACGGTGGGGATCGAGATACTCGACGGGCCGGTGGAGATGACGCTGGGCGGCCGCCGCACCCTGGTGGCGCACGGCGACGGCGTGGGGCGCGGCGACCTGAAGTATCGCGCGCTCAAGAAGATGATCCGCAACCCGGTGACCGTGGGCGCCTTTCGCGCGCTGCACCCGGACTGGGGGCGCCGCATCGCGCTGCTGGCCAGCACCACGGAGCACAAGGCGGACAACGGCGACGCGGCGGCCCGCGGGCGCGCGGCGTTCATCCGGGCCTGGGCGCTGGAGCGGATGCGCGCGGACCCGGGGATCGACCTCATCCTCGCGGGACACGCGCACCTGGGCGGCGTGGTGGAAGTGGAGCCGGGACGCTTCTACGTGAACTCGGGAGATTGGCTGAACACCTACGACTACGTGGTGCTGCCGGTGGGCGGCGGTCCGCCGGAGATGCGGGTGTGGGAGGGATGATTCGCCGCGAGGGATGAGCGTGCTCCCGAACCTCCACCAGGACCCCACCGGGTCATCCTGAGTCATCCGGCGCTGCGCGCACCTTCTCCCCCTCTCCGCGAGGAACGAGCGGGGAGCGGGCCGGGGGGAGGGGCCCGCCGGACCGGGCACCTTTCCATTCAGGGAGCCGCCGCACAAGTCCTTGTTGGTGCACGATTTACGGCGGAGACCGAAGGATCTCGCCCGCGTGACTGGGACGCGGGAACCTTGCGGGAAGGTGGCCTCCCAGCCGGCGCTGAGTAGATCCTTCGGTCGCGCCCAACCGACTGCAATCAAAGGAGTTCCGCGAGGGCGCTCCCTCAGGAAATCAAATGCCCCTTGGCGGAGGCAACCCCAGGTTTCGCGACACCCTCGGGAGCGCCCGCGCGGAACGATGATCCACGCAATGCGGGCGATGAGGGGCTTCTGCCGAGGCCAACTTTCTTAGGCCGCACAAGTCCTTGTTGGTGCACGTTTTACGGCGGAGACCGAAGGATCTCGCCCGCGTGACTGGGACACGGGGTCCTCGCGGGAAGGCGGCCTCCCAGCCAGCGCCGAGTAGATCCTTCGGTCGCGCCCAACCGACTGCAATCAAAGGAGTTCCGCGAGGGCGCTCCCTCAGGAAATCAGATGCCCTGGCGGAGGCAACCCAGGTTTCGCGACACCCTCGGGAGCGCCCGCGCGGAACGATGATCCACGCAATCCTTTGCGGCGCAACCGAAGAGGACCTTCTTACCGGACCGCGACGCTGTCTCCATTGTGTGGAGCCAGCCCCCCGGACGTGCCGGCACGGTCCTCGGCCGGCGCCGGCGTCCATCGCAGTGTCTGAATGCGTGCGGTGCCGGCCTCAGGATGACGTCGTTCCGGCGCGTGGGTGAACCACGTCTCGCAATCCATTGACTCACTCCATCCGCCACGCGCCCCCGTCGTTCCGCCGGAGTGCCCGATCCGCATCAACAGCATTGTGGGAACGTCTGGTCTGCGCGTACCGTGGGGTATCGCACAGTTCACGTCAACGAATCCACACGGAGGGTTGCGCGATGGCCAGCAAGGCTCGCTGGGCGGCTACGGCGCTGGTGATGGCGGCGGCGGGGTGCGGCGACGGCGGCGGAGGAGGAGGCCCGGTAACGCCCGTTGAAGCGCCGCTGCGGATCGAAGTGACCGCGGGTGACGACCAGCCGGGCGTGGCGGGCGAGGCGCTGGCGGCGCCGCTGATCGTCCGGGTAACGCGCAACGGGGCGCCGGTGCCCAACGCATCCGTCACCTTCTCCGCCAGCGCGGGAACGGTGGAGCCCACGAGCGCCACCACCAACGTGGAAGGCCGGGCGGACGCGCGCTGGACCCTGCCGAACGACGAGGCGTCGCTTTCCACGGCGCGGGTGGTGGCGCGGCTGGCGGCGGGCACGCCGGCGGACTCCGTCGTCTTTACCGCGCGCCGTCCGCTCCCCCACGAGATGGACCTGGTGCTGGCCCCGGGCCTCTCCGTGCGCATGCTGGTGTACGACGCCGGCCTCTTCTCGTCGAACCGCTTCATGAAGTACGCGTTCACCGACTCGCTGCAGCTGCGGGTGCGCGACGCGACGCTATTCGACGAGATCGCCGCGTTCGCGCCGGGGCACGCGCCGCTGCTGGTGCTGCCGGCGTGGAGCACCGGGCGCGACACCATCCGGCTGCAGTTCAAGAGCGACGTCATTCGCATTCCCATGACCATCTGGGTGGTTCAGCCGCCGTTCGACTCCACGGCCAAACTGGTCGAAATGCACCTGCAGAAGGTCGCGGAGACGTGGGAGGCGCAGGCGCGCATCGGGCTGCGCGACGTGAAGATCGTGGACGCCACGGGGTTCACCGAGGCGCATCGCTTTCAGGGCACCGGGCTCACCATCTGCGACCCGGAGATCAAGACGGCGATCGGGTGGGAGGACGGGCGGATCAACGCCTTCTACATCGGCCAGAGCTCGCTCAACGGTATCGTGAACTCCGGGGCCTACTGCAACGGGGGATGGATCGAGATTCCGCCGCTGGCGTGGGAGCGGCCGCCGTTCACCACGCTGGCGCACGAGATCGGGCACGGGTTCCTGGGCGGGTGGCACGAGTCCCCCGAGGAGAACCTGATGTACTTCCGGGCGGGCGGCGGAAAGCTGAACGAGGGGCAGATGTTCCGCGCCCACTACAGCGCCAACTCCCTCCTGAACACGATGTTCGGGGCGTATCCCATTCCGCTGCGCCGGCCCTGCAGCCAGACGCCCGGCGTCACCGAATCCCGCTGCCCGCCCACGGACATGATCGTGGACTGACGCTCCGGAGGGGGAGGCTCGCACCGCCCGTACACCCCGGGTTCGAACCTTCAGGCCGGATTCCGTGTTACCGGACTTTCGGCGCCGGCATCTGGCGGCCGGCCTGGTGCAGCACCAGGCGGGTGACGGCGCCGGAGGCGTCGCGCTCGAAGACGACCGACGCGTTCGCGTCCGGCACAAAGAAGCGTGTTTCGCTCTCCGGAACCAGCGCGGACTCCGGCTGGTTGGTGGGCGTGGCGCGCAGCACCGTGCCGTCACGGCGCACCGTCACCTCGAAGCCCGGCGCCAGCTCGTACACGCCCACGTACCGCTCCAGCACCTCCACCGGCACGTCGACCGTCGCCGTGGCGGCGGCGAGCACGGACTCCACCGTCTGCTCCGTCCTGGGCGACAGCTCCTCCGGGCCGATGCGCGGGCGCATCATCATCCCCGTGATGGCGCCGTCCGCGCCACGGATGAAGCGCGCGCGGGTGCCGCTGCCGTCGAACACGAACTCGTCGCGCGCCAGGGGGGTGAGCTGCTGCCGCGCGTTGCGGCCGCGCTGGCTGAGGAGCGTGCCGTTCTCCACCGTCACCAGCCGGTTTTCCGTCTCGCTCACGCGGTACACGCCCGCGTACTCGTCCAGCGCGCCGGGCGAGATGGCGTAGCCCGGCGCGGCGGGCGTGCCCAGCAGCCGCTCGGCGATGCGGCGCGAGATCTCGTCGGGGTTGCGCTCGGCCTCGCGCTCGCGGTTGGAGAGCACGATTACGTGCAGGCGCTCCGACGGAATCCACAGGCCGTTGCTGCTGAACCCGTTGATGTCGCCGCCGTGCTCGATGGTGGGGCGCCCGGCCGCCTCGCCCACGAACCAGCCGTAGCCGTATCCCGCGTTGCGCCCGTCCGCCAGCTGGTACGCGGTGAAGGCGCGGCGCCAGGTCTCCGGCTTCAGCATCCGCCCCTCGGCCACCGCGCGGTCCCAGGTGAGCAGGTCGTCCACGGTGGAGATGAGGGAGCCGGCGGCGTACGGCTGGGTCATGCTGAGCCAGTTGGCCACGCGCAGGCCCTCCGGCGTGCGGTCGTAGCCCTGCACGCGGCCGGGGATGATGGCGTTGGCCGTCTCGTACCAGCTGTTGCGCATCCCCAGCGGCTCGAAGATGCGGGTGCGGATGAAGTCGGCGTACGACATCCCCGACACCTTCTCGATGATGCCGCCCAGCAGCGCGTACCCGGAGTTGTTGTACGCCCACCGCTCGCCCGGCGCGAACTCCATCGGCTGGTCCCGGAAAACAGCGATCAGCTGCTCGGGCGTGAGGTCGCGGCGCATGCCGGCCACGTATGACGGCATTCCCGTGTAGCTCTGGATGCCGCTGGTGTGGGTGAGCAGGTGCTCCACCGTGATGCGGCGGCCGTGCGTGGGGTAGTCCGGAAAGTACCGGGTGATCTCGTCGTCCAGCGAAACCTTGCCCTCGTCCACCAGCATGAGCGTGGCGACGGCGGTGAACTGCTTGGTGATGGAGCCCAGGCGAAAGACGTGCTCCGGGCGCAGCGGCACGCCCAGCTCCACGCTGGCGGCGCCGTACGCCTTGCGAAGGAGCACGCGGCCGTCGCGCTCCACCAGGATAGCGGCGCCGGGCTCGTTCGCCGGATAGAGCGCGGCCAGCATGCTGTCGATGCCGGCCAGCGCGGGGTCCACCTCCGTCGTGCGCGTCTCGGCGACGGCGGGCGCGGGGGCCTGCGCGTGGACGGCGGGCGCGGCGGCGGAAAGCAGGAACGCCGGCAGGATCGCGAGCCGGCGCAGGGTGGCGGAACGGACCATCATTCGAATGCGTCGTGTGGGTTAGGGGGGCGCGGGGGGTGCGCCGCTCGGCGCGTACGGCGCGCGCGGCGGCCGGGTTTCATCCGCGGCGCCAGGAATATATAAGAATATGTCATATAATGAGAAGATCGGGAAACAAATAGCGCTCCAGAACGCGCTCCGGCTGCTTCTTCGACGGACCACGCCCGAGCGCTGTCTATCCAGTCATCCGGTGCTGCGCACACCCAGTGGGATCAAAGTCGCTCGCGCGGCGAGCTGGCATTCCGAAGGAGGCGTTTTCCCGGTCGGCCCCTCCGGCCTTCAGCACCCTGCAGCGATCAAGCGGGCGCCTCCTTCGAAATGACAGACGCGGCGTGGGCGACGTTCATGGTACAGCGCGCGCGCAGCGCCGGATGACTGGATGGGGCGACACGCTCGGCGAGCCCGAGCGGGGAAACGGGTCACCAGCACGGGTGAGCAGATTCTCAGTCGGCGCCACCCGGGGTTCAGCACCGGCAGCGGTCACGCGGGCGCCTCCTTCGAAATGACAGACGCGGCGTGGGCGACTTACATGGTACAGTGCGCACGCAGCGCCGGATGATTGGATGCGACGACACGCTCGGCGAGCCCGAGCGAGAAAGCGGGTCACCAGCACGGGTGAGTAGATTTCTCAGTCGGCGCCACCGGGCTTCAGCACCGGCAGCGATCACGCGGGCGCCTCCTTCGAAATGACAGACGCGGCGTGGGCGACTTACATGGTACAGTGCGCACGCAGCGCCGGATGACTGGATGCGACGACACTCTGGGCGAGCCCGAGCGAGAAAACGGGTCACCAGCACGGGTGAGTAGATTTCTCAGTCGGCGCCACGGGGTTCAGCACCGGCAGCGATCACGCGGGCGCCTCCTTCGAAATGACAGACGCGGCGTGGGGGACCTTCATGCGTCAGGCGAGTGCTTCGAGGGGGGCGACGCCATCCAGCCGGCGGCGCGCATCGTCCTCATCCATCCCCTCCAGCTCGGCCAGCCAGGACTCCAGCCGGGCGGGGTCCGCGCGGGTGGCCTGGAGCTCCACGACGGCGCAGGCGAGGTCGGCGACGGTCGGCGTCTCGAAGAGGCGGCGGACGGGAACCTCCACGCGAAAGGCGTCGCGCATCCGCGCCACCAGGCGCGTGGCGAGCAGCGAGTGGCCGCCCAGCTCGAAGAAGCTGTCCGTCACCCCGATGCCGCGCATCCCCAGCACCTCCTCCCACGCGGCGGCCACGCGGCGCTCCAGCGGCGTGCGCGGCGGCACGGCCTGGTGCTCGGCCTGGCGCTCGTCGCCGGGCGGCGGGAGCGCGTCGCGGTCGATCTTGCCGTTGGGCGAAAGCGGCAGCGCGTCCATTACCCGGATGCGCGCGGGAACGGCGTGCTCCGGCAGCCGCGCCGCGGCCAGCGCCCGCAGCGCACCCGGCGAGACGGCGTCCCCCTCCGCCGCGACGACGTAGGCGATCAGCTGCTTCTGCCCGCGCGCGTCCGGGTGCGCCCGCACGGCCGCTTCGCGCACGGAAGGGTGCGAGCGCAGCACGGCCTCCACCTCGCCCGGCTCCACGCGATTGCCGCGGATCTTCACCTGCCGGTCCATCCGCCCCAGGTACTCCAGGCCGCCGTCCGCCGCGTGGCGCACCAGGTCGCCGGTGCGGTACATCCGCCCGCCGGGGACGGTGCCGAACGGGTTGGGGACGAAGCGCGCGGCCGTCAACCCCGGCCGGTCCACGTATCCCATCGCCACCGTCACCCCGCCGGCGACCAGCTCGCCCGCGACGCCCGCCGGGACGGGCTGCAGCGCCTGGTCCACCACGTAGACCTCGGCGTTGTGGATGGGCCGGCCGATCGGCGGAAGCGACGGCCAGCGCGGCGCCAGGTGCGGCGGGAGCGCGGCGGCGGTCACGAAGTGCGTTTCCGTGGGGCCGTACTCGTTGTGCAGCATGGCCCCGGCCGCGCCCAGCGCCTGGCGGACGGCATCCGTCACCTGCAGCTGCTCACCCGTGGCGATGACGTCGCGCAATGACGCCGCCAGCTGCGGACGGCGGACGAGCACCTCGCCGAGCGAGTGCAGCGCGGAGGCGGGAAGGAAGAGCCGCGCCACCTTCTCCCGCGCGATGCGCTCCGCCAGCCCCTCGAAGTCCGCGCGGTCGCGCTCGTTCAGCATGGCCACGCGCCCGCCGGCGGCCAGCGGGCCCGCCATCTCCAGCACGCTCACGTCGAAGCCCAGCGACATGTACTGCAGGCAGCACCCGCCGCTGGACGCGGGGCACTGCGCCTCCTGCCACAGCACCAGGTTCGTCAGCGCCGCGTGCCCCATCTCCACGCCCTTGGGACGGCCCGTGGAGCCGGAGGTGTAGATGACGTACGCCGGGTCGCCCGGCCCCGCGGAGGGCGCGGGATCGTCCTCCGCCTGCGTGCCGAGGAGGGATGCGTCGCGATCGATGCAGATCACCCGCGCCTCGCCGGGCTCCACCCGGTCCAGCGTCGTCGTGTGCGCCACCAGCACGGGGGCGCGGACGTCGCGGACCATGAACGCCAGCCGGTCCGGCGGATACTCCGGGTCCAGCGGCACCCAGGCGCCGCCCGCCTTGAGCACCGCCATCAGCGCCATCGGCAGATCGGGACCGCGCGGCAGGCAGACGGCCACGGGGACGCCCGGCCCCACGCCCCGCGCCCGCAGCCAGTGGGCCAGGCGGTTGGCGCGGCGGTTCAGCTCCGCGTACGTCGCCGGCTCCCCCTCCCCCGTCACCGCGACGGCGTCCGGCGTCCGGCGCGCCTGCGCCTCGAACAGCCGCGCTACGGTCCCGGCGGGACGCGCGACGTCCAGCCCCGCGCCCCACTCCGCCAGCAGGCGCCGCCGCTCCGCCGCGTCCAGCAGCGGCAGAGAACCGACGGGGCGGTCCGCGTCCGCCGCGATCCCCGCCAGCAGCTCCCCGAAATGCGCCGCCATCCGCTCGATCGTGGCGGCGTCGAACAGGTCCATGCCGAACTCGAAGGCGCCGGCCAGCGCGGCGCCGTTCTCCGCCACGTACAGGCTCAGGTCGAACTTGGCCACGCCGGTGGGGTGCGCGGCCAGGTCCGCCGCCACGCCCGCGCCGCCCTCGCCCAGCAGCGACGCGTGCTGCAGGGCGAAGAGCACCTGGAAGAGCGGGTTGCGGTTGAGCGCGCGCTCCGGCTGCAGCTCCTCCACCAGCCGCTCGAAGGGGAGCTCCTGGTGCGCGTAGGCGCCCAGGGTGGCGTCGCGTACGCGGCGCAGGAGCGCGCGGAAGGCGGGGTTGCCGGAAAGGTCCGTCCGCAGCGCCAGCGTGTTGGCGAAAAAGCCGATCAGCGGCTCGTACTCCGCGCGCGTGCGGTTGGCGACGGGCGCGCCCACCACCACGTCCGCCTGGCCCGTGTAGCGCATCAGCAGCGTCTTGAACGCGGCCAGCAGCGTCATGAAGAGGGTGGCGCCCTCGCGCCGGCCCAGCGCCCGCAGCGCCTGCGTCACCCGCTCCGGGATCGGGAACGTCACTACGCCGCCCCGGTAGCTCTGCACGGCCGGGCGCGGCCGGTCCGCCGGCAGCGCGAGGGCGCCGGGCGCGCCGGCCAGCCGCTCGCGCCAGTACGCAAGCGGCCGCGCGAGCGCATCCCCCGCCATCGTCCGGCGCTGGCGCTCCGCGAACTCGCAGAACTGCAGGGGAAGCTCGGGAAGGGGGGATGGACGGCCGGCGGCGAACGCCGCGTAGATCGTCCCGATCTCGCGCAGCAGCACGCCCACGGACCACCCGTCCGCCACGATGTGGTGCAGCGTGACGAGCAGCAGGTGGTCGTTCTCGCCGATGCGCAGCACGCGGGCGCGCCAGAGGGGCCCGGCGGCCAGATCGAACGGCCGCCGCGCCTCTTCCGCCGCCAGCGCCAGCGCGTGCGCCTCCGCCGCCGGCTCGCCCCGCAGGTCGGTCACCGAGACGGGGACGGGCGCGGGCGGCGCCACCACCTGCACGGGCCGCCCGTCACGCAGGGCGAAGGTCGTCCGCAGCACGGCGTGCCGGCGCGCGATCTCCGCCAGCGTGCGCTCCAGCACGGGGACGCTGAAGGGCACGGTGACGCGGAACGACACCGGCACGTTGTACACGGGCGTTCCCGGCGCGAACTGGTCCAGGAACCAGAGCCGCTCCTGCGCGAACGAGAGCGGCCAGGGGCCCGCGCCCACCGCCATGCGCCTACACCCCCGCCAGCGGCGCGGCCGCCTCCGCCGTCACCGGCGCGGCCGCCGGGGCCGCCGCCGTCCACAGCGGGGCGATGTTCTGCACGCGCAGGATCATCCCGTGGCAGTAGCCCGCGTTGTGGTCCAGGCTCTGGGAGCGCATGTACGGGTACTGCAGCCGGTCGTGGTCCACCCGCAGCGCGGGGTTCGTCCCCCCGTCCGGCAGGTCGTCGCG
This sequence comes from Longimicrobium sp., assembly GCA_036259455.1. Taxonomy (GTDB): domain Bacteria; phylum Gemmatimonadota; class Gemmatimonadetes; order Longimicrobiales; family Longimicrobiaceae; genus Longimicrobium. Next base: position 11,516 of record DATABT010000456.1, read on the forward strand.
GAACTCCGCCAGCAGCGAGAGCGCGCGCGGCGACAGCTCGACCAGGTATCCCCGCTCCTCCTCCGCCAGCACGGTGAGGAACTCGAACGGGTAGCCCTTGGCGCGCACGGGAGTGCTGCTGTAGACGTACGGACGGTTGACGAGGTCCAGCTCGTACAGGGCCCGTGCGTCCGGCTCGCTCCACCATGGCTGCGTCCGGACGAACCGGTGGACGAGGGATTCGAAGCCCTCGCGGTCCTCGTGCATGGCGTGGTGCACCACCTTGCCGTAGTTGAACACGTCGTACATGTCGCTGGTGGAGATGGAGTCCTCCACGAAGCGGATGACGGGCGAGTCCGCGTGGTCCAGGCAGAAGCGTGCGAAGTCGGCGAACACCTGCCCGTGGCTCCCCTTCCCCTCCCGCGCCAGCCAGCGCGTCAGCAGCGAGAGCGTGCGCATGTTGTGCAGCAGGTGCAGCGCGTAGAAGAAGCGCATCCCCTGCTCGAACTCCGCGGGGCCCACCTGGGCCGTGCTGACGACGATCTTCACCTCCCCCACCCCGTCGTCCACCGACCGCGTGACCAGCCCCAGCTCGTCCTGCCGCTTTTCCAGCGCCGTGTTGTTCAGCAGCAGCTGGGGGTAGACGATGATGGTGCCCGCGTTCACCTGGCAGAGCTGGTCCACGCCCGCCTGCAGCGTGTCCAGCGTCTCGCCCGGCAGCGGCCAGATGAGCTCGGTGAAGGAGCTGATGCGCAGCTCGTTCATCCGCGCCTGCACCGTCGCGTACGCGTCCAGCTTGATGTTGGATCGGCCGATGACGGTCAGCGTCTCCTGGTTCAGCGTCTGGAGCGAGACGGGCTGCGAGGTGATCACGCCCGCGGAGGCGAAGATGCCGGTGATCTCCGTCACCCGCTCCGGCTTGTTCTTGGCCGCGGAGTAGTAGACCACGTTCGGCAGCCCGTACTGCCGCGCCAGCCTGGCGATGTGCTCGGTGAGCTCCACGTCGCGCGGAAAGATCCCCCAGTTGGCGTCGGCCAGGTAGATGAAGACGCAGCCGTTGCGGCTGAGCCAGGTGAGCTCCTCCTTCACCCGCTCGTCGCTGAAGCGGTAGACCTTGCTGTTGGTGGCCGCGCCCCAGTAGCAGAAGGCGCAGTTGAAGGGGCAGCCGCGGTTGGTCTCGTAGATGGCCATGGTGTACCCGGGCTTGAACAGGCCGCCCAGGAACGGCGAGGGAACGGCGTCCAGCTCGTCCAGCCGGGGGGATTTTTCCGTCGTGACGAGCTCGCCGCCGCGCCAGAAGCTGATGCCGTTCACCCGCGCCAGGTCGGGGGTGCCGGAAAGCTCCTCTTCCAGCAGCATGGCGAAGGTGCGCTCGCCCTCGCCGTTGGCCAGGAACAGGTTCTCGTCGGCGCGGGAAAGGTACTGCCCGGCGCGGTGCATCACCTGCGGGCCGCCCAGGAGAATGCGGGCGTCCGGGCGCGCGGCGCGGAGCCCCGCCACCACGCGGCGCACGAGCGCCATGTTCCACACGTAGCAGCTGAAGGCGTAGATGTCGCCCGCGGAGCGGATCAGGCGGGGGAGCACGTCGTCCAGCGGCGCCTTTACGCTGGTGGTGAACTGCTCGAAGTCGTACGCCGCCGCGATCGCCGGGTCCTTGCAGGCGTAGGCCTGCATGTAGCCCGAGACCAGGGGAAAGATGCGCTCGTAGATGGTCAGCTCGACGAAGACGACCTTCTTTTTCATTGCCCCCTCCCGCTGATTCGAAAGAAACTCTTGGCGAGCCCGGAGCGAGAAACCGGTCACCGGCACGGGTGAGCAGATTTCTCAGTCGGCGCCACGGGTTCTGCACCGGCGGCGATCACGCGGGCGCCTTCTTCGAAGTGACAGCCGCGGCCACCGCGCGGCAGCGCCCGTCCGCAGATCGCGTCAGCCCGCCGCGGCCACGGGCGCCTCGCGGCGCAGCCGGTCCACCACTTCCGCAAGGCGCGAGACGGTGGGGGCCTCGAACAGGTGGCGCAGGTGCATCTCCACGCCGAACGCGTCGCGGACGCGGGCGATGGTCTGCGTGGCCAGCAGCGAGTGCCCCCCCAGGTCGAAGAAGTTGTCCGACAGGCCGATCGACGGCAGCTGCAGCACCTCGCGCCAGATGGCCGCCAGCGCCTGCTCCATCTCCGACCCCTCCCCCGCCCCGTCCTCGACCACCGCCTCCGGCAGGTCCAGCGGCAGCGCCTTGTGGTCCAGCTTGCCGTGCGGCGTCAGCGGCAGCGCGTGCAGCCACGCCAGCGACGCGGGGAGCATGTAGTCCGGCAGCCGCGCGGCCAGCCAGTCGCGCACCTCCGCCGCCAGCTTCCGCGGCCCGTACCAGCGCTCCCCGGGCGGCGGCTCGGCGTCCGCGCCGTGCGTCCACTCCGGGCGGACGGCGAAGAGGTTGACCAGGTGCGTCTCCTCCAGCGCGTCGTCCCGCTCCGCCGTGACGGCGAACCCGCGCTTCTCCAGCATGCGGGTGATGCGCTCGGCGCGGCCGCCGGCGTCGTGCACCTCCACCGCCAGCTGGCCGATGCGGGGCCAGTCCTCGTCCGCGATCCCGGCGAGCACGTCCAGCTCGCTCTTTTCCACGTCGATCTTCAGCAGGTCGATGCGCTCCACCCCCTGGTCGCGCATCAGCTCGGAGAGGGTGCGGCACTCGCAGGTCACGCGGCGCGTGGCGAAGCGGTCGTCCAGCAGCTCCTGCAGCTGCGCCTCCGTCGCGGGTGCGCCGTCGCCGCCGCGGGCGCGGGCCAGGTAGGCGCGGACCAGGGCG
>DATABT010000457.1:0-11063 GCA_036259455.1 Longimicrobium sp.
GACGAACGACCGCTCACCCGTGCTCCGCGCGCGCCGCGGGGCACGGCCCGCAGTGACCACCACAGGCAACCCGCGCCGGCAATCCCGCGCCCGCGCATCCACCCCGATCCGTGAGGAACCCCATGCGGCTCCCGGCCGGACGCATCCTGCTGTACCTGCTGGCCTTTCTGCTCGCCCCGCTGGCGCACGCCCAGGCGCAGACGGGCGGCGTGCGCGGCACCATCCGCGACGTGACCACCTCCACCCCCCTGGCCGGCATCCGCGTGGAAGCGGTGGCCGGCGACGGGCGCGTGGCGGGGTCGGACGAGACGGGGCAGGACGGGACGTACTCCATCTCCGGCCTGGCGCCGGGAACCTACGCGCTGGTCATCTCCGGCACCGACATTCCCGTGCGCCGGCTGGACGCCGTGGTGCGCGCCGGGCAGACCTCGCGGGTTGACGCGCAGGTCCAGTTCGGTAACGTGCGCCTGGACCCGGTGGTCATCAGCGCCTCCAAGCGGCCGGAAAAGGCCACCGAGGCCCCCGCCCGCGTGGAGGTGGTGAGCGAGGCGCAGGTGCAGGCGCGCCCCGCGGTCACCCCGGTGGACCACCTGCGCTCCGTTCCCGGCGTTGACGTGGCGCAGACGGGCATTCAGAGCACCAACGTGGTGGCGCGCGGCTTCAACAACATCTTCAGCGGCTCGCTGCACGCGCTCACCGACAACCGCATCGCGGGCGTACCCTCGCTGCGGGTGAACTTCCTGCACTTCGTCCCGTCGAACAACGAGGACATCTCGCGGATGGAGGTGGTGCTGGGGCCCGGCGCCGCGCTGTACGGGCCCAACACGGCCAACGGCATCCTGCACATCATCACCCGCTCGCCGCTGGACGAGCAGGGGACCACCGTCAGCCTGTCCGGCGGCAGCCAGTCGCTCTTCCAGGGCGAGTTCCGTACGGCGCACCTGCTCACGGAGAACGTGGGCTTCAAGCTGAGCGGGCAGTACATGCAGGCGGAGGAGTGGGAGTACGACGACCCCGCCGAGGCGGCGGAGCGGACGCGCTTTGCCTGCGCGGTGGACGCCACCGGCTGCACCCCGGCGCAGGTCGCGGCCGCGCGCTTTGCCCGCACGGACCTGGCGCGCGCGGTGGGGCTGGACAGCGCGGCGGCGCAGGCCCGCATCAACCGCATCGGCCAGCGCGACTTCGACGTGGAGCGCATGGCCGGCGAGGCGCGGCTGGACTGGCGCGTGACCCCGTCGTTCACCACCGTCTTTTCCGCGGGGATGACGGATGTGGTGAACGGCATCGAGCTCACCGGCCTGGGCGCCAGCCAGGTGGACGGGTGGCGCAGCAGCTACTACCAGGCGCGCGCCACCTGGAACCGGCTGTTCGCGCAGCTCTACATGAACCGCAGCGACGCGGGCGACACCTACCTGCTGCGCAACGGCGCCCCCATCGTGGACCGCAGCAATCTGCTGGTGGGCCAGCTGCAGCACGGATTCGGCCTATGGGACGGGCGCCAGAACTTTACCTACGGCGCCGACTACCTGCTCACCACCCCCATCACCGAAGGCACCATCAACGGGTGGTACGAGGAGGATGACGAGACCACGGAGCTGGGCGCCTACCTGCAGTCGGAAACGGACATCAGCGACCGGCTGGAGCTGGTGCTGGCCGGGCGCGTCGATACGCACTCCGCGCTGCCGGACCCGGTGTTCTCGCCCCGCGCGGCCATCGTCTTCAAGCCGCGCGAGGGGCACGCCCTGCGGCTGAGCTACAACCGCGCCTTCAGCACGCCGAGCTCGCTGAACCAGTTCCTGGACCTGGGCAGCGCCATCCCCAACGCGCAGCTGGCCCAGCTCGGGTACTCGCTGCGCATCCAGGGGACGGGCGAGGAGGGCTTCAGCTTCCGCCAGCCGGACGGCAGCTACGTGGTGCGCTCGCCCTTTACCCCGGCGTCGGCCGGCGGCCCGGAACAGCTGCTGCCGGCCACGACGCCCACGCTGTACCCGTTCGCGGTGGAGGTGCTGGCCGCCCAGGGGCTGCTGACCCCGCAGCTGCGGGCGTACCTGCACAGCATCAACCCCACCGGCGGGCAGGTGGGGCTGGGATACCTGGACGTGGTGACGGGCGGCTCGGGCGCGCTGAACACGCTCACGCTGGACGAGATCCAGCCGATCCGCGAGTCGCCCAGCACCACGCTGGAGGCGGGATACAAGGGGCTGCTGGCCAACCGGGTGCTCATCGCGGCGGACGTGTGGTGGTCGCGCCGCGAGGACCTGGTCACGCCGCTGACCATCCAGACGCCGCTGGTGCGCCTGGACAGCGCGCAGCTGGAAACCTATCTGGTGCCGCGGCTGATGGCGGCCGGCGTGCCCCAGGCGAGCGCCGTGGCCCTGTCGCGGGGGATGGCGCGCGTTCCGCTGGGCGTGATCTCGTCGGAAAACGTGGACGCGCGCGGCGGGCAGCTGCTGGTGACGTACGTGAACGTGGACGAGACCATCGACCTGTGGGGTACGGACATCTCCGCCACGGCGCTGCTGGGGAACGAGTTCCAGCTCAGCGGCTCCATGAGCTACATGAGCGAGGACGTGTTCGAGACGGAGAACGCGGGACTGGTCACGTTGAACGCACCCAGGTGGAAGGGAACGCTGGCGTTCGACTACGACAACGACGACACGGGGCTCTTCGGCCAGCTGCGAATGCGCCACAGCGACGCGTTCCCGGTGAACTCCGGCGTGTACGTGGGCACCGAGTGCCTCAACGAGCCGGGCGACCCCGTCCCGGCGCTGCAGGAGAAGTGCGTGGACAGCTACACCCTGTTCGACGTGAACGTGGGCTACCGCCTGCCCATGGTGCGCGGCGCCACGCTCAACGTGCTGGTGAGCAACCTGCTTGACGAGGACTACCGCCCCTTCCCGGGCACCCCCACCATCGGCCGCATGGTGATCGCCCGCATCAAGTACGACTTCTGATGCGCGGATAGGATCGCGGGCTCGCCGCGCGGCCGGCTGGACGGGGCCTCGCGGCGGGCCGGCGGGGAGAACGAGGGGAGGACGCGGAGACCACCGGGGCGCTCCGCGTCCTCTCTTTCGTTGCCGGACCGTGACAAAGGCGCGAAACCGCCGGGAGCGGCGGATCGTACTTCGTCGTGCCCGCAGCGGTTGGCCGGCGGCGCATCCGCGCCACGGCCGCGGGCGCAACCACACCCCCCGGGATTCCATGGCACTTCGATCCACACCGGAGCGCACGCGCAGCTACAAGGGCCTGTTCGTGGGCGGCGGCGTGCTGTTCGCCCTGCTGCTGTTCATGCTCCTGGTTTCCGGGAGCTTTAGCCGCGTGGACAGCACCGAGCACTGCGTGCTCACCCGCTACGGAACGGTCATCAAGCGCAAGATGCCCACGGGGCTCAACTTCACCCCCCTGTCCGACCCCACCTGCTTCCGGATGACGCAGCGCAACTTTCCGGAAGGCGAGGGCGGCAAGGAGGTCATCCAGGCGACCACGGCGGACCCGGTGACGGTGGAGGGCGACGTGGCCATCACCTGGAGCTACAACCCCGGCACCATCTACCAGGTGTTCCTGGACAAGCGCACGCCCGAGGCGGCGGAGACGGAGGTGCTGAACGCCGTGCGCGAGGGGTACCGCAACGCGCTGAACGCGTGGACGGTGAACCGCATCTTCAGCGCCGAGCGGGCGCGGCTCTCCGATGACGTGCGCCGGCAGATCCAGGCCAAGCTGGGCAACCGCGCCACCATCCACCAGGTGTTCGTGCGCGAGATCCGCATTCCGCCGCAGATCGAGCAGGCGCGCATCGAAGCGGCGCGGCAGGCGCAGGTGCTGGACCGGGCGCAGAAGCAGTTCACCATCGACAGCGTGAACGCCCGCGCCCAGCTGCTCAAGGCCGAGGCCGACGCCCGCGCCAAGGAGCTGGAGGCCCGCTCCTACGCGGCCAACCCCGCGCTGCTGCAGCTGGAGGCCGCCAAGGCCATGAGCAACGGCCTGGCGCAGGCGTGCCGCGGGGTGCAGACCTGCGTGATCGGAGGGAGCGTGATGGACACCTGGCAGCGGCCCGTGCCGTGATGGGCCTGGCCATCTTTCTGATGCTGGCGCTGGGGGCGGGCGGGGCCATCGCGGCGATGGTTTCCGCCTTCAACCAGATTGCCGCGCTGCGCCGGCAGCTGGACGCGCTGGAGCGCGAGCGGGCGCAGGACCGCGAACTGCTGGAGGCGGTGCTGCTGGAGGACACCGGCAAGGTCCGCCGGCTGATGGGCCGCCCGCCGGCATCCGATCCGTGAAATGAACGGATGATTTCCTGAGCGAGCGCCACGCGGAGCCCGAATCTACCCAACCGTTTGCGCGCGACCCAAGGATCTCCTCGCCCCCCATCGCGGGCCGGCTCCAGAGCACGGGAGCCGGCCCCGTGCCTTTCCGGCGATGTCCTTCGCGCGGAGCGAGGGGTCCCTCGCCAGGGAAGATCACCAGGGGCTGCTCCGGCACGGTATTGCCAGATCTCCCACGTCGGATGAAAGTCGCTCGCGCCGCGGCTGTCCTTCGAAGAAGGGCCTGACAGCCGCGGCTGCTCAGGGGTGCCACATCACGCCGACCTGCACGCGGTAGTGCGAGTAGGGAATGCCGCGCGCGAACACCAGCGTCTCTTCTTCCGTGTCCACGTCGGTAAAGGCGCCCATGGTGGCCTGCAGGGCGAGCAGCATGGCCCAGCGGTAGCGGTAGAAGTACTGGAATCCGCCGCCGATGGTCAGTCCGCCGCCGGAGGTGGTCGACTCCCCCAGCTCCTCGTCCCCCTCCGTCGTCAGTACGGCGCTGATGGCGGCGTTCAGGAACGGGCGCATCCGCATGAACTCGTTGCCGAAGTTCACCCGCGCGCCCAGGTCCACCGTCATCAGCTCGTAGTCCTCGTCCACGGCCGCCGGGTTGTCCGGGTCGTAGTCGATCCAGCCGCCGTCCGTGGTGGCGTACACGGCGATGCGGTCGTTGAAGCCGTAGCCAAGGGTGACGCCCAGCCCCATCCCCTGTTCCGAGAACTGCTCCTCGCCCACGCCGTCGATCCCCATGGGTACGGCGTGCAGCCCGATCATCAGCCCGTCGTTGCCGGACTCCTGCGCGCGCAGGACGCCCGCCTGCAGCACCGTGCCCGCCAGCGCGGCGGCCACCATCATCCGCATCATGTCGATCTCTCGCGTGTCGATTCGTGAAAGCGTTCAGAAGCGCAGCCGCACGCCCACGTCGGCGCGCAGGTGCCTGACCTGCAGCAACTCGCCGTCCGCGAGGCCGTTGCCGTGCTGATAGCTGGTCCACAGCAGCCCGGGAGTGAGCGTGAGCCCGCGCGCGAGCGGAAACGACAGGCCGGCGCCGACCTCCCATCCCCGCTTGCTGTCCTCGGAAAGCGTCTCCGCCCGGAGCTGCCGGTCCACCACTCCGGCGCGGATCCACGGGTCGATGGGGATGAGCGGGGTGGGGATGCCCACGCGCACGCCCGCCGCGAACCCGCTGTCGGTGCCGTGCCCGCCGGTGTCCTCCCAGCCGAAGCGGTTGTACTGGTACGCGGCGTAGATGCCGATCATCGGCAGGGCGTGCCAGGTGGCGGACAGCTCGCCGGACACGCCGCCGTCCGCGCCGCCGCGAAAGTCCTCCCGCGGCAGCGCGATCCCGCCGCGCGCTTCCACGGAGAGGGGGATGATGCCCTTCGATTGCGCGGCGAGCGGGTCGGCCGCGGCGCAGACCAGCGCAAGGGCGGGGAAGATGCGTCGCAGAATGAGCATCGGGAGACGTGGATAGCGTGTGCGGCGAAGGCTGCCGGTCGTGGTAACGTCCGAGCGCCGCGGGAGAGGACAATCGCGGGCGCGCTCCGCCGCGGCAAGCGATGCGCATGTTCGAGTGTCGGCATCGAGAGCGGCGGGCGCTCCGGGTTTCAAACGGGGAGATCGACCCATCCCGTACCGGACCGGAACGAGAAAGCCGCCGGGCGCGGCGTGCGCCCGGCGGCTCCCGTCCAGCGGATGGGCTCAGAGCCGGATGCCGGCGCGGATGCCGAAGGTGGTCTCGTCGCGGATGATGCTCATCAGGTCGTCGGCGTCCAGGAACAGGTGGCGCACCTCGCCGCCCACGGTGATGAGCCCGAAGCCGATGGTGGCCCCGGCCTTGATGCCGAAGTTGGTCTCCGTCTCGCTGTCCAGGTCCTCCACCTCCACACGGGTGATCACCAGCTGCGGCTGCACGTAGCCGGTCACGGGAATGCCCGGCACGCCCAGGCTGCCGCCGATGCCCAGCCCGATGGGGAACTCGTTGTACGAAACGCCGTCGTCGCTGATGTTGCGGATCTCGCCCACCAGGCAGGCGGACACGCGCGGGCCCACCATCAGCCCCAGGTTCACCATCTCGAAGGCCACGCCCGCGTACAGCTCGTCCTGGCTGTCGTCATCGTCTCCCGTGTCGTCGTCGTCCTCGGCGGAGATGACGTTCAGGCCGCCGTACACGCCCAGCGGGCCGGAGAAGTTGTAGTTCGCCTCAACGCCGTACGAGTTCAGGTCCTCCGGAAAGTCGACCCGGCCGCCGAAGTACATCCCCCGGTCGCCCGTGGGGTACCCGGCGCAGATCTGCGCCTGCGCGGTGGTCGCAAAGGCGACCGTGGCGACGGCGGCAAGGAAACCGGCAGTCTTCGTCATGTCTGGTTCTCTGTCTGAACGGTGGCGTGCGCCCGCCCCGGCGCGCACCTCCGGGGCTCACGGCCCCGGCCGCGCGAATATGCGTGCGGGCGGACATTCGGGCAAACGCGAACCCGATGGGATCAGATTCGCGCCGCGCTCCGGGTCTGCACCATCCGCGCCATCCACGGGATCAGAGACATGCGTTCCGGTGCAGAAGCCCGCGCGAGAAGCGGGTTTTCGGAGTTCGGCATCTGCTCCTGGAGCAGTCTCCGGACGCGGCGGAGAATGCATCCACAATCTCCGAAGCGTCCTCCCGCGGGCCACCCGGGCAACGTTCCCGCGACACCTGCAGAGGACAGCGGCGCGTCTGCGGCCCTCCTCCGGCATCGCCAGAAGACAGGTCTCATATCACGCGGAGACGCGGAGAAGGCGGAGCGAATCTCTCCGCGCCCTCCGCGTCTGCGCGTGAGCTCCGATCCGCCGGATTGCGGGATCAGCCTTGAAGCATGCGCAGCGAGGAGCGGCCGGCGGGGCGCAGCTGCGCGAAGGTGCACTGCTCCGGCGCCTTGTCCGGCCGCCAGCGGTAGAAGCGCGTCCCATGGCGAAAGCGGCCGCCGGTGAAGGCGTCGTAACCCACCTCCACCACCAGCTCCGGCGCCAGCGGCTCCCACTCCGTGCTGCGCGGGTTCATGGCGCTCCACCGGCTGGGCCCGCCCGGCGCGGAGCCGGTAAAGCCCGGCGGTTTGCGCAGCGCCTCCAGTCTGGGCGTGAGCTCCCGCCGCTCCTCGCGGCTGATGCCGGAGGTGAAGCCCACGTGGTGCAGCAGCCCGTCGTCCCCGTACAGCCCCAGGAGCAGCGAACCGACGACGGGCTCCTTCTGCGCGTAGCGGAATCCGCCCACCACGCAGTCCACCGTGGCGACGTTCTTCACCTTTACCATTCCCGTGCGCTCGCCGGACTGGTAGGGCAGGTCCAGCCGCTTGGCCATCACCCCGTCCAGGCCGCGCTCGCCGCGCTCCAGCCAGCCGCGCGCCCGCTTTTCGTCCGTGGTCGCCGGCGACAGCCGCACACGCTCGTCAAAGAACTGCCCCGCGAACGCCTCCAGCTTCTCCCGCCGTACGGACAGCAGGCGATCGATCAGCGGCCCGCCACGCGCGCCCAGCAGCAGGTCGAACGCGACGAGGATCGCGGGGTGCGCGGCGGCCAGCTTCTGCACGCGGCTGGCGGCGGGGTGCAGGCGCAGCTGCAGCTCCTCGAACGAGAGCGTGTCGCCCACGGGGACGACGATCTCGCCGTCCAGCACGAAGCGCCTGGCGTTCAGCGACGCGAGCGCATCCACCACGTCGGGAAAGTAGCGGCCCAGCGGCTTGCCGGCCTTGGAGCGCAGGTCCACCTCGTCGCCGTCGCGAAAGGCCAGGCAGCGAAAGCCGTCCCACTTGGGCTCGTACTGCCACCCTTCGCCCGTGGGCAGCTCGTCCGCCTGCTCGCTTTCCGCCGGCGCGTAGTCGATGGGGATGGGCAGGTTCACAGCAGGTCGGCCAGGTTGAACCGCCCGCGCCTGGCCAGCACCGGCTTCCACAGGTCGCCGTTGCGGCGGATGCGCTCGGGGGCGTTCATCAGCGTGAAGTCGTCGATCTCCACGCCCCCCTCCACCTCGTCCCACGTCACGGGCATGGACACGGTGGCGCCGGCCTTGGCGCGGACGGAGTAGATGGACGACAGGGTGCGCCCCCACGCGTTCTGGTTGTAGTCGACGAGCACGCGCCCGCGCGGCCGTTTGGCCACGCGGTACTCCGCCGTGACCAGCGCGGGATCGATCTTCTCCATTGCCCGCGCGAACTCCTTTGCGAACGCCCACACCTGCTTCTGCGTGGGCCCGCGCACGATGGGGACGTAGACGTGGATCCCCTTGGACCCCGTGGTCTTGGCGTACGACTTCATCCCCAGCTTTCGCAGGTTGTCGCGCACCATCAGCGCCGTCTGCCGCACCCGCGCGAAGTCGGCCCCGGGAACGGGGTCCAGGTCGAAGTGCAGAAAGTCCGGACGGCTGGTGTCGTCACACCGCGCGTACCAGGGATTCAGGTCGATGCATCCCAGGTTCACCACCCACAGCAGCGACGCCAGGTTCTGCACCATGGGAAAGTCGATCACGCTCTTGCTGGCGTGCTCGATGGAGCAGGTCTTCAGCCACGACGGCGCCCCCTCCGGCGTGCGCTTCATGAAGAAGAACGGGCCCTTCCACCCGTTGGGGTACCGCTTCATCACCATCGCCCGGTCCACCAGGTGCGGAAGCAGGTACGGCGCGACCGAGACGTAGTAGCGCAGCAGGTCGCCCTTGGTGATGCCCAGCTCCGGCCAGAACGGCTTGGCGAGGTTGGTGAGCCGCACCGTGCGCCCGCCCACCCGCACCTCGCACTGCCTGCCTTTCTCGGGGATGATGTCGGGCGATACGTCCGCTTCGGGCACGTTGGGCGGCGCGGGCTTTCCACGCGGCGCCGGCTTCTTCCGGGCGGAGGATGCGGCCGATGCGGCGGCGCGTGGCGTCACGTGCGGTCCTTCCAGCGGCGGGGTTCCAGCCTGGGCGGACGCTTTCCCTTGCGGACGGCGCCCAGCACCGGCGCGTACTCCAGCTCCGGGCCGTCCTTGGCCGCGCGCAGCATCAATCCGCCCCGGCTCATGTCGCCGCGGCCCACGAAGTCCACCGGAAAGAGCAGGCGCTCGCCATAGATGCGCGTCAGCACGTCCACGTACTTGTCCGAAGCGATGCTTCCCAGCAGCACGTAGCAGGTCCCGGGCCCCGCCGCCTCGTCCAGCGCGCGGGCGTGCTCCTCCAGCGGCCGCCGGTAGCGCGCGTTGGTGAGCGCCACGTCGCCCTCCTCCGCCCACTCGCGCAGCAGCGGCAGCGTGATGCGCGACTCGGGCGGCACCAGCCCGCGCGTGGGCGTGATCACCAGCGCGCCCGGCAGCCCCTCCGGCGGATTCGAGAACGCCTGCACGTACGCCATCTTCCCCCGGAAGTACAGTCCGCTGAGAAAGCTGAACACCTCGCCGAGCGGCGCGCCCTGCGGCGTGCGCAACTGCTGCGCGAGCGGAAACGACGCGGCATCGCGCAGCACCATCCGGCCGCGTTTGCCCCCGCAAAACGCGGGCGACAGCAGAAATATTCGCGGAGTGTTCATGCCGCCGAAAGTGGGCAGATCGCGTGCCGTTTTGTTCAATTCGTTCATATTGCGCCACCGGCCGAACCAGTTAAGTAACGGCCATTGCGCAAACTGCGGAGCAGCGTCAGGATGTGAGCGCCGCCCGCGCACTTCCCCTGTTGCCATGTATAACGTGTTTCGTTATAGTGGAACCGTGTGTCGCTGGACCGGGTGCGCGGCGGAGCAGTCCCACCGCCCCCCGGATCCCGGACGGCACAATGATCGTCTCGTTCACAGACCAGGGCACGCGTGACATCTTTGTAAAGCAGGATACGCGCGCCGCACGGAAGACGTGTCCACAGCACTTGTGGCCTGCCGCGCTCCGCAAGCTGATGATGCTGGAGCGAGCACAACAGGTGATCGATCTGCTGGAGCCGCCCGGGAATCGCCTCGAGCACCTGAGGGGAGATCGCTCGGGCTCGTACAGCATCCGCATCAACGATCAGTACCGCGTGTGTTTTTGCTGGGGAGACGGGGGTCCGGAGGACGTCGAGATCGTGGATTACCACTGACGAGAGAGAAGCGTATGACGACTCGCAACGTTCCGCCGCCCAACCACGAGGTGGCGCAGCAGCTCGTCCAGCACGTGCATCACCTCTTGCCGATCTATGGGCCTCCGACGCACCCCGGTGAGATGCTGCTGCACGAGTTCCTGATCCCCTGGGGGATGACGCAGATGGAGCTCGCCCGGCGCATCGGCGTGTCGTACCCGCGCGTGAACGAGATCGTGAAGGGTAAGCGCGGCATCACGCCCGATACCGCGCTCCGCCTGGCGCGCCTGTTCAACATGACCGCCGAGTTCTGGCTGGGATTGCAGGAGGGCTGGGACGTGTGGCACGCGCTGCACGCCGACACCGCGGCCGACATCCTGAAGATCGAGCCCATGCCAAAGGGCCGGATCTACGAAGAGGGCGAGGACGACGACGACGAGACGGCGCCGATCGCCGCGGACTGAATTCCAGCTTCCGGCGACGGCTTCGCGCGCCGCCCCGCCGGACAAGCGGAGCGGCGCGCGAGGACGCGGGCGGAGGCGGCAGCCGCGGCTAGTCGGCGGCGAGCGGCTCGGCCCGACCGTCGTCCTCTTCGTCCTCGTACGGTTCGTAGACGAGCGGCTCGATCTTCTCGATCTCGGCCATCGCGGGGGAGTGCAGCGCGTCCCACATCTCGCACGCCAACTCCCCGTTGAGCCAGAACTCGACCGAGTTTCCGAAGAGAC
>DATABT010000458.1:0-1567 GCA_036259455.1 Longimicrobium sp.
CGAGGCCGTCTGGCAGAAGCTGCCCCGCGCGGCGGACGCCGAGGCGTCGCTGATCGTGGCGCGGTGGCCGGAGCCGCGCCCGGAGTGGGAGGACGAGGCGGCGGAGCGGGCCATCGAGGAGCTGCAGGCGGTGATCGGCGCGGTGCGGACGATCCGCAGCGAGTACGGCATCCAGCCCGCCGCGCGCGTCCCCCTGCGCGTGGCCGCCTCCGACGAGGCGCGGGCGATGCTGGCCGCCAGCCGCCGCGCGCTCCGCGACCTGGCGCGCGTCGAGGAGCTGTCGTTCGGCGCGGCGAACGGCGAGGTGGGCGCCAGCGCGGTGCTGCGCTCGGGAACGGAGCTGTTCGTTCCCCTGGCGGGCGTCATCGACCTGGACCGCGAGCGCGCCCGCCTGCGCGAGGAACTGGGCCGGCTGGACGGGCAGATCGCGGGAGGCGAGAAGAAGCTGTCGAACGAGAGCTTCGTGGCCCGCGCGCCGGAGAACGTGGTGAACTACGAGCGCGAGAAGCTGGCGTCGTTCCGCGAGCAGCGCGCCAGGCTGGCGGACAAGCTGGCCTCGCTGGAGGGCGCGGCTTGATCCGTCGCCTTGCGCTGGGCGGAACGCTGCTGCTTGCCGCCGCCGCCATGGCGGCGGCGCCCGGCTGCGCGCACATCGAGGCGCCCACGGGCGGCCCGGTGGACAGCATCGCGCCCGTGCTGGTCTCCATTCGCCCGGACACGAACGCGGTGCTGCAGAGCCTGATCGGCCCGGTGGTCTTCGAGTTCGACGAGACGCTGTCGGAAGAGGGGGTGGAGGACGCCGTCACCCTCAGCCCCCGTTCCGGCCGCGTCCAGGTGAGCAAGGAGGGCCGCGAGCTGCGGGTGAAGCCGCGGCGCGGATGGCGGCCGGGGGTCATCTACCAGGTGGAGGTGGCGCCGGGGCTGCGGGACCGCTTCAACAACCGCCGGCGGGAGGGCGCGCGCCTGGTCTTTTCCACCGGTCCCGCCATCCCCGACACCCGCGCCAGCGGCACGGTGACGGAGCGCATCAGCGGCAACGCGTCCGTGCAGGCGCGGGTTGACGCGCAGCGGCTCTCCGACTCGCTGGTCTACTCCACTGTGGCGGACAGCGCGGGTCGCTTTCTGTTCCGGCAGATTCCGGAAGGCGAGTACCGCGTGGTCGCCTACCGCGACAACAACCGCAACCGGCGCCTGGACTCGTTCGAGCCGCGCGACTCCGCCGCGCTCACGCTGGCGGTGGGGCAGACGCCCACGGCGGACCTGGCGATCCTGATGCCCGACACCACCCCGCCGCGCCCCGGTTCCGCGCGGATCACGAACGACTGGGTGGAGGTCCGCTTCGACGACTACCTGGACCCGGAGCAGACGCTGGACACGGACCAGGTGCTGTTGATCGGCCCGGACAGCGTGCCGGTCTCCCTCGCGGAGGTGCGCATCGGCGCGCCGCCGGAGGCGCGCGACACGGCGCGGGAGGATTCCGTGCCCGCGGCGGCCCCGGCGCCCGCCATCCCGCCGCCGGGGCGCGATACGGCGCGCGCGGACACGGCGCGGCCGCGCGGGCCGCTGC
>DATABT010000459.1:0-15218 GCA_036259455.1 Longimicrobium sp.
ACGTCGCCGCGCACGGGCGGCCCGCCGTCCGGGGACGGGAGCTCGAAGGTGGTGCAGGTGATGGCGGTCGTGGTGTCGTCAGGCATCGTGTTCGGGGCCCTCCCCGGCCTCGCTCAGGCTGGTCCACCCCGTCCCGCAGAACGCGCGGGAGGGGGGGATGAACATTACAATTCCTTCAGCGCGCCGGAATGCTTTCCCATGATGATGGCGTCGTGGTGCTCAGTTGCTCACAGACCATCGCTCTCTCAGCCGCAGCCGTGCATGACGTCATCCTGAGGGCGGCGTCGTCCGGCTCACGCGAAGCACCCGGCGTGCCGACCGAAGGATCTTGCCCGCGCAACCGTGAGACCGGCTCCACGCCTTGCAGGCAAGCCCTCGGCACGGCAAGGGGAGCCTTCGGTCGCGCCACAGATGGCTGCGCGGATTCGCGTTGTGCGCGGGCGCTCCCTTGAATGGAAAGAAACCCCGGGCGAACCCGGCGCGAGAAAACGGGGTCGCCGGCCCCGGGTGAGTAGATTTCTCAGTCGGCGCCAAGGGCTCCTGCACCGGCGGCGATCGCGCGGGCGCCTCCTTCGAAACGACAGTCGCGGCGTGGGCGGCTTCATTGTGCAGGGCGCGCGCAGCGCCGGATGACTCGGGATGACGTCGACGGCCGTTCCCCGCTGTTCCCTATTCCCTATTCCCTATTCCCTATTCCCTATTCCCTATTCCCTGTCCCTTCACGCCACCATCGGACACCCACGACAAGGCACCGCCTTCGGACACCCCTCGCACGGCAGCTCGGGGGCGGGAAGGTCGCCGATGCGCGCCTTTTCCTCCGCCAGACGCAGCGCCAGGTAGCGCATCCGCCGCGTGTTGGTCGGTTCACCGAACTCGCCCTCGCGCGCCTGGCCCAGCGTGCCCGCGGCGGCCGCGGCGGTGATCTCGCGCACCTGCTCGATCTCCTCCACGGCCAGGCGGCCCAGGCCGGGGAGTTCGTGCCGCGGCGCGCGCTCCAGCACCAGGACCTGCCGCGCGAAGGAGACAAACATGGAGCACGCTTCCGGGCACGGCACGAGCGCGTCCCCCGCGTGGTCGCCCTCCGACGGCAGGTTCAGCGGCGTCTCGGCATCTACGTTCCACGCCACGCGGCGCAGGCAGACGGCATCGCCGCAGCAGGCGCGCACCGTGTTCCGCACCACGTCCGGCGGAAGCAGCTTCACGGCGCCGTAGATGCCCGTCTGCCGCGACGCCGTCTCGCGCCAGTGCGTCACGCGCAGGCACCCGGCCAGCTCGGCGTACCAGTGCAGCGCGCAGGCGGGATACACGTAGTCCAGCGCCGTCCACAGCGCCCGCGCGTCCAGGTCCACCAGCGCCCACCCCTGGCGCAGGTTGGGCGCCGTCCTGAGCGGCCGGTGCTCGCCCCCGTTGGTCATCTGCGCAATGAAGCGCGCGGCGTACGGATCGCTCGTCACCGTCTCCAGCGACGGGATCGAACGGTGCACGTCTCGCGCGTGGCGGATTTCGTATCGCCCCTCTTCCGTGCGGAGGAGGCGCACCTGGAGAAAGACGCGCCCCGCATCCCCCGCCGCATCCACCCACTCCACCAGCGCCCGCCTCGCCCCGGCGATGCCGCCGGGGGCATGGGCGCCGCGTACCTCGGGCGCGTCAGACACCGGCCGCCTCCCCCATCGTGATGCCGTCCGGGACCCGCGCCCCGGCCTCCCGCGCGCGCTGCAGCACGATGCGCGCGATCTCCGGAAAGGTGCCCACGGGCGCGGCGTAGAAGATCGTCCGCCCATTCTTTTCCGTCACGGGGCTTACGGCGGGACGGTGGATGCCCAGGTCGTCGGGAATGGTCTCCTGCGTGTGCCACCCCTCGGCGACAAAGAAGGGAACGAGCACGATCCGCCGTTCCTCCATCGCCTCCAGCACCTCGCCCACTTCGGGCTCCTGGTCCAGAAAGCCGGTGCGCACGTGGCCAAAGACACCCGCCGCATGGGCCTCGCGGCTCACGCGGTAGATGACCTCGGCGGAGTTGCTGTTCCGCTCCGTGCCGTGGCCGATGATGATGAGCCCCGCCTGCCGAGCGTCGTCATCCGTGAGGCCCGCGGTTTCCTCCGCGCGGCGCAGGATCATCCGCGACATGGCGGGATGTGTGCCCACCGGCTTGGTGTAGTGGATGGTCCTGCCCAGCTTGCGCGTGACGGACGGCGCGGGCCCGTTCAGCCCCAGTTCCCGCGGGATGACCTCTTCGGTGAAGTAGCCCTCGGAGATGAAGAGGGGGACCACGTACACGTCATCGGCTTCCACCAGGTCGAACACCTCGCGCATGGAGGGCTCTTCCTTCCAGAAGCACTCGCGCACCTCGTCGAACGCGCCCGTCGCGCGGATGGCGGCGGCGTGCGCGTAGACGGGTGCGCTGGATTCGGCGTTCAGGTGCGACCCGTGGCCGATGATGATCAATGCCTGCAACTGCCTGGCTCCCTTCGGCAAATGTTGTTCGAACGCGCCGAAGATGGGCCAGGCACTCGCCGATGGCAAGCACAGATCACGGAATTGGTAAAGAGGAGGGCTACGGCAGACGGAAGGAGAAACCCTCGGAAGGAGAGGCCTTTCAGTTCGCGCGAGCCAGCACTGCACTGAAGGGTGATCGACGCACCGTCGTTGTGGTCCCCATGGGCTGACGGATCACGTTTCCGCCGAGTGCAGGCGCGATACTGTAGCTGGACTCTTTCGTCGGACCAAACTTTTCGATCTCTCGACGTAGCTCGGCGACTTTGGCCAGCAACTCCGCGTCGACTCCCGGATTCTCATCTACACTGGGCCACACCCGCACAGGATCAGACATCGTTACCTCTACCGGTGATGAGATTGCGCGTGATTGGGCACCGCCGATGCAAAACAGGTTCATCGTCGATTTCGTTGCACGCGACCGCGCCGCCGTCATTTCGAAGGAGGCGCCCGCGCGATCACTGCCAGTGCAGGATTTCCGTGGCGCCGACTGAGAAATCTACTCTCCGGTACGGGTGGTCAGCCCGCGTGCTGGATCCCGGCCCCGCAGGGTTTCCGCCCCGCACGCCCATGTGCGGCGTACGGACCGGGCAAGTCCGCGACCGGAGGCGATCCACGAGCATGGGTGAGCAGGTTCCTCGGCCGGCGCTGAAGATCCTGCACCGGGCAGATCCATCAGGCACCTCCCTCGGAATGACAATGCGCGGCGCGCGGACCACGGACCACGCTCCGTTGCAACGAAATCCGCGACGAGCCGAAAAACACCGGCACCGTGGCGCGCGGCGGCGTAGACTGGCGGGGATTGCGGAGACGTCTTCAATATGAATGCGGGTCCGGTCGCGGCACAATACGAACATGGCGTCCGCGCGCATCCAGGAGCGAATGAAGTTCGCCGCTGGAAAGGCGCAAAGTCCGCCCGCGCGGACCCGGTGGCCCGGCGGTGTGCGGCACGGGCACCGGCGCGTCCGCAACCGGGGAACCGGGCTGGCAATGCTCGCGCGGACCGCAGACGCAGAACGCCGCCCCGGTGCACCGGGACGGCGTTCGTGTCGTTGAAGCCCCACGCGGTGTGCGGGGCTTTCCGCTGTCGTTTGCGGCGGCCTCAGCCGCTCCGGCGTGGGGCCGGCGCCAAGTTTACGGCTGGACCTGCGGCTCCGCCTGGATCTGCGTCTGCGGCTGGGCCGGGTCGGTTTCCGCGGTCGCGGGCTGCGCCGCCGGTTGCGAGGCGACAACGGCCGGCTGCGGCGCGGGACGAAGGCTGGCGTCGTAGCCCCAGGGCTGGAGGGTCCACGTCCAACGCTCCCGGGGCGAGGCGGCGCCCGCGATGGCGCCCACCGCGAAGCCGGAGGTCAGGCCGATGGCGCCGCCAATCAGCGTGGACTCCACCATGTCCTTGCCGGTGAGCTTGGACGACACGGGCCCTACGATCAGCCCCAGCCCCGCGCCCAGAAAGGCGCCCAGGCGGCCGCGGTACCACGCCGTGGACGCGGCGCTGCCGCCGGCGAACCTGTCCAGCCGCGACACGGAATGCAGCGGCAGCAGGATGGAGTCGCCCGTCAACTCGTCGGTGACGACGATGCCCTCCTGGGTGTACGAGGTCACCGTCCCCGTCACCGGGACGGGGATGTAGTTGGGCGCCGTCACGCGCACGCGCGTGCCGGACAGGCCGTCGGACTTCCGCTGCGCCGCGGCGGGCGCAGCGATCAGGAACGCGGCAAGCGCCGCGAATGCCAGAATGCGCATGGGTGTACCGGGAGAAGTAATTGCGATGCAAGTGGATAGGCGCATCAATATCGCTACGCGGGCGCCGGTTGTCCACCGTGGCGAGGCTGCATGGGGGAGCCGCTGCCTCCCCGAGGGGCGAGAGTGTCATATCATACAGCGTGTTGCGGCGAAACAAAAAGATTCCTCGAACAGAGGCGTGGCGAGAACTTCGCTCTCCGTGCATCCGCGTCTCTGCGGGAGGTTTTCTGCCGGGGTAAACGGGCCGCGGATTCAGACGCCTCGTTTCCGCGCGTACACCTCGTCGTAGCGGGCCGCTACGGCGGCAAGGTGCTCCGCGAGCTCGTTCCACCGCCGCTCCAGCTGGTGTCGGGTCTGCCGCACCTCGTCCGTTTCCTCGCCGCGCCGCGCCCGCCTGAGCGCGGGCCACACGTCGTGCATCTGGGTCACCATCTGCCGGGCGACCCGGCGGAGGGGACCGGTGGTGGTGGCGAGCAGCTCTTCCATGGCATGGTGCGCGATCCGTGCGGAGCCGGCGCTCTCCAGGTGCCCCGAGGCCAGCATGTGGTCCATGAGGAACGCACGGTACCAGTAGTGGCTCAGGCGGTCGGTTGCCTGCTTGACCGTGAGAAAGTACAGGAGCTTGCGCGAGAGCCGCTTGAACAGCCCGATGACCAGGCGAGCCGGGAGCGCCGCGCACCCGCCCCCGCCGGCGGCATCCTCCTCCTCCAGCACCGCCCGCACCTCGCTGGAAAGTGTGCGCCCCCGGGACTGCGCCACCGCTGCGGGGATGCGTTTGCGGAAGAACGCCTCGAAGGCGTCGTCCACGAACGGAATGGGGATCAGCACGGAAAGGCCGGCCAGCGTCGCATCGGCGTATCGAGACCACTCGAAGTCCGTCGTTCGCGCGTGGGGCATGGCAGGTCAGCGGCTGAAGGGAGGTCGTCCCGTCCGGGCCATCGTGGGCCCGCCGCTCTGGCGAGCCCCACGCCTCACGTGGATTGCACGACCCACGCCGCTGGCCAACCTTGCGCGAACCGCGCCCTTCTTCTCAGCGGACCACGCGGAGCCAGCGGAGCCGCCGCGAGACAACTCCGCTGGCTCCGCCACCTCCGCGTCAGGGCATCCTCTGAACGCCAGCCTCCGTGCCTCAGCTGGCCGGCGCCGCGCGCACCTCTACGGCGGGCGCGAGGAGCTTGTACATCACGGGCGTGACCAGGCGCGCCAGAATGGTGCTGCTGATCAGCCCGCCGATGATCACCCACGCCAGCGGCGAGTACAGCGACGAGCCCTCAAGCGCCAGCGGCAGCAATCCGCCGATGGCCGTCAGCGTCGTCAGCACGATGGGGACGAAGCGGATCTCGCCCGCCTTCTGGATGGCATCCACCAGCCCCATCCCCTCTTCGCGCAGCTGGTTGGTGAAGTCCACCAGCAGGATCGAGGTCTTGATCTCGATGCCGATCAGCGCCACGAAGCCGATGGTCGCCGTGAAGCTCAGCGTGTGCCCCGTAAGCCAGAG
This sequence comes from Longimicrobium sp., assembly GCA_036259455.1. Lineage (GTDB taxonomy): Bacteria > Gemmatimonadota > Gemmatimonadetes > Longimicrobiales > Longimicrobiaceae > Longimicrobium. The sequence goes on from DATABT010000459.1 coordinate 5,735, forward strand.
CGCCGCGATGCCGCCCACCAGGCCCAGCGGAATGACGGACGCCACGATCAGCGTGCTGCGGAAGGTGCGGAACTCCAGCACCAGGATGGCCAGGATCATGAACGTGGCCACGATCACCGCGCCGCCCACCCCGCCGAAGCTCTCCTGCCGGCTCTCGATCTCGCCCGCGGCGGTCCAGCGGTAGCCGTCGGGGAGCTCCATGCCCTGCAGCTCGTCCAGCACGGCGCGCGTAACGCGGTCGGTGTTGTATCCGCTGCGCACGTGCGAGGTTACCGTCACCGCCCGCTGCTGCGCGTGGTGCTGGATGATCGGCGGCGAGCTGGCGAAGCGCACGTCCGCCACCTGCCGCAGCGGCACCGCGGCGCCCGTAAGCGACGTCACGTACACGCGGTCCAGCGCCTCAACCGTGGGCATGCCGTCGTGCGGAAGGCGCACGCGGATGGGGTACTCCTCGCCGCCGCCGTCGCGGAACACGCCGGCCTCCAGCCCCGCCACGCCCAGGCGGATGGTCCGGTCCACCTCGATGGCCGGGATGCCGAACATTCCCGCCTTGTGCTGGTCCACGTCCACCTTGAGGTCCGTCCGCGCCAGCCGCACCGGGTTGTCCACGTACATCGTCCCCGGCGTGGCGGTGATCACGCGCTCCACCCGCGCCGCCAGCGCGCGCAGCGTGTCCAGGTCCGGCCCGGTCAGACGGATGGCCAGCGGCGCGTCGATGGGCGGCCCGTTCTCGAACTCGCGCACCTCGATGCGCGCGTTGGGATACGCCGCGAACCGCGCCCGCAACGTGTCGAGCATGGCGGGCGTGTGCCGCGAATGGTACTCGTCCAGGGTGACGAACAGCTGCGCCACGCCCGGGTTCTCGTTGCGGGGAATGACGTTGTAGTACACCTGCGGATTGTCGCGCCCCACGTTGGTCATCACCGCCGCCACGCCCGCCTGCTGAGTCACCATGCGCTCGGCGAAGCGCGCGGCGCGGTCCGTCTCCGCCAGGCTGCTGCCGTCCGGCGTCTTCACGTCCACCAGGAACTGCGGCGTCCCCGCCTTCGGGAAAAGCGAGAAGCCGACGGCGGGGATCAGCGCCAGCGACGCCACGAACAGCGCGGCGGCCCCCGCCAGCGTGCGCCCCGGACGCGCCAGCGCGCGATGCAGCACGGGCGCGTACGTGGCCCCGATGGCGCGGTGCAGCGCGCGCATGAAGCGGTTCCCCTCCGGGTCCTCGTGCCGCGAGAGCGTCCGGCTCGCCAGCCACGGGATGATGGTCAGCGAGACCACCAGCGACGCCAGCACCGTGTAGACGACCGTCAGCGGCATCACCCGGATGAACTTGCCCGCGTTGCCGGGGAGAAAGATGAGCGGCAGAAAGGCGAAGATGAGCGTGGCCGTGCACCCCACCACCGCGATGGCGATCTGCCTGGTGGCCAGCAGCGCCGCCTCGCGCCTGGATTTTCCCTCGCGCAGAAACCGGCTGATGTTCTCCACCACCACGATGGAATCGTCCACCAGCAGCCCCAGCGCGATCACGAACCCCACGATGGAGAGCTGGTTGATGGTGAACCCCGTCAGGTTCAGCGCCGTGAGCCCCATCGCCAGGGAGAGGGGGATGCTGACCATCACGATCCCCGCCGCGCGAATGCCCAGCGGCAGCAATGTGAGCAGCACGAGCACAATGGCGATGGCGAAGTCGCGGCCCAGGTGCGACAGCCGTTCGCGCACGTTCCTGGACTGGTCGAAGCCGCGCTCCAGCTTTACGCCCGGCGGCAGCGTCTTCTCGAAGGCGTCCAGCTCCTTCCACACGCCGTCGCGCACGGTGGTGATGTTGGCGTCCGGCAGCTGGTTGGCGGTCACGAACACCGCGCGGCGGCCGTTGAAGCGCGCCACGTGCGTGGGATCGGCGTAGCTCCAGTCCACGTTCGCCACGTCGCGCAGAAAGGTGACGTTGCCGCCCGCCGCGCGGATCACCGTGTTGCGCACCTCGTCCAGCGACGCGTACTCGCCGCTGGTCTTTACGCTGAAGCGGCGGCTCCCCGCGTCTACCGTGCCGCCGGGGAGGTTCGCGTTGTCGCTGCCGATGGCCTGCAGCACCTGCCCCGGCGCGATTCCCAGCTGCGCCAGCCGGCCCAGGTCCAGCCGCACGCCCACCTCCCGCTGGGGAAAGGCCCACGCCTCCGCGCTCTTTACCCCCGGCACCGTCTCGATGCGCTCCTCCAGCCGCTCCGCGCGCTGCTCCAGCTGGTGGTACGGCATGGTCTCGCTCACCAGCGCCACCTGCACGATGTTCACGTCGCTGGCGTTCACGCGATCGACCTCCAGCGAGCGCAGGTCGGCGGGAAGGCCGGGGCGCAGCGCGTTCACCTCGCGCAGCACCTCGTCGTACTTCTCGTCCGCGTCGGCCTCGGGGACGAACTCCACGCGCAGCACGGCCACGCCCTCTTCCACGCTCGCGCGGATGTTGTCGATGCCGTCCAGCTCCCCCATCCGCTCCTCGATGGGATCGACGACGAGCTGCTCCACGTCCCCCGCCCGCGCGCCGGGGTAGACGGCGACGATGATGTACGTGGGGATGGGGATGGCGGGGTCTTCGGCCTTGGGGATGCTCATCCACGAGGTGATCCCCATCACCGCCAGCATCAGAAAGAGGACGACCGTGAGCTGGTAGCGGTCGACGAAGAACTCGGTGATCCGGCTGATCATGGCACCACCTTCACCGCCGCGCCGTCGCCCAGGTACGCCGCGCCGTCCGTCACCACGCTCCGCACGCCGTTCAGCCCGCCGCTGACCGCCACCCGCTCACCGGCGATGAAGCCGACGGTGATGCGGAGCCGCTTCGCCGTACGCCCGTCCGCGGACAGCGTGTAGACCGTCGCCTCGCTGCCATCCGCCTCCAGGATGGCCTGGATGGGGACGAGCGCCATCTCCGTCCCCGCCGCCGGCCGCAGCTCCACCCGTCCAACCAGGCCGTTCGCCAGCGGCCTGCCACCGCCGGAGACCGACACCTCCACCTGGTACGTCCCCGTCATGGGATCCGCCGACGGCGCGATCTCGCGCACGCTGCCGGCGAACGCCTCGCCGGGGAAGGCGTCGAAGCGCACGGTGGCCGCGTCGCCGGGCTTCAGGCGCACGGCGTCGCGGTCCGCCACGCCCACGCGCAGCACCTGCCCGCGCTCGCTGCTGCCGAGCACGACGACCGTCTGCCCGGGCCCGACGAGCTCGCCGCCCTCCGCCATCCGCCGCAGCACCACGCCGTCCGCGGGCGCCACGATGGTCGCGTAGCGCCGGTTGAACGCGGCCGCCTGCAAGCCGCTGCGGGCCACGTCCGCGCCGGTGCGCGCGTCCTGCACCTGCGCGAGGGTGGCCACGCTGTCCGCGTACAGCGCCTCGGCGCGGGCCAGGTCGCGCTCCGCCTTGTCCACGCCGCTGCGGGCGGCGGCCACCTGCGCGTCGATCTCGCGCAGGTCCAGCGTGGCGAGCGGCTGCCCACGGCGCACCCGCTGCCCCTCGGCCACGAGCACCTGCGCCACCACGCCGCCGATCTTGAAGGAGAGCTGCAGCTCGTCCTTGCTGTGCAGCGTGCCCGTGGCCTCCACCGGCCGCGTGACCCACTCGCGCGTGACCGGCGCGGTGCGCACCGGGACGGCGTCCGGCCCCCGCGGCGCCTCCGCCTGCGCGCTTCGCCCGCACGCCGCGACCAAGGCCAGCAGCGGCAGAACCATCATCCCTCCATTCATCACGCCCTTCCTCTCGTTCGAAGGTTGATTCACACTCCAGAAGCCCTTGTTTCCTGACGGAGTGCCCTCGCAACGCCCACCCGTTCTCTGTGCTCGCGGCGCGACCGAAGGATCTCCTCCGCCCGGTCTGGGAGGTCGGGTCCGAGCACGAACGCCGGTCCCCGGTGTCGCGGGCGAGATCCTTCGGTCGGCGCCGCCGGCTCTGGTGAGCGGGCCGGGGCGGACGCCGGGCGCCTCCCTCAGGAAGTCATTTCGCGGGTTTTACGGGTTCAGCCTCCGCAGCGCGGCCGCGCGTTCCACCTGCACCCAGCGGGCGGCGTAGTCGTAGCGGGTCAGGATCAGGTTCAGCCCGGCGCCGGTGTAGGCGGTGCGGGCGTCGATGAGCTCGATCTGCGGCGCGATCCCTTCCTGGTAGCGGCGCTCGACGAGCTCGTAGGTGCGGCGGGCGGCGGCCAGCCGGTCCTCCGCCGTGGCGATGGCGCCGCGCGCGACCCGGGCCGAGCGCCACGCCGTGCGCACCTGCAGCTCGATCTGCTGCTCGGCCTGCGCGCGGCCGGCGCGGGCGCGGTCCGCCTCGATGCGCGCCTGCTGCCGCCGCGCTCCCGTCTGCCCGCCGTTGAAGGCGTTCCACTGCACCACCAGCGACGCGACCGCGAAGTCGTCGTCCGCGCTCAGGCGGTAGTCGCTCCCCTGGATGCCGTAATCCACCGCCAGCGCCACCGTCGGCAGGCTCGCCGCGCCGGCAATACGTACCTGGCTCTCCGCCGCCGCGATTCCCGCATCCGACTGGCGCAGCTCCTCGCGGCCCGCCAGGGCGCGGCGCACCGCCTCGTCCTCATCCACCGACATCGCGAAGGCGAGCGCGCTGTCCGGCAGCACCTCCACCGGCGTATCCAGGTCGCGGTTCAGCAGCGCGTTGAAGCGGTGGAGCGCGGCCGCGCTGCGGACGGCAGCCTCGTCCAGCGCCTGCTGCGTCTCGCCGCGCTCGGCGCGGGCGCGAAGGACGGCGTCGGGGGTGGCGGTGCCGCGCGCGACCAGCCGCTCCGCCACGCGAAGGTTCTCGTCCAGCAGCGGAAGGGTGGACCGGTACAGCTCCACCACGCGGACCGAGCGCGCGTAGTCCAGGTAGGCGCTCTGCACGTCCGCGGCGAGCTGCCGGGTGGCGGCGTTCACCGCGTGGCCCTGCAGGTCGCGCAGCGTGCGGCGCAGGCGGTGGTTCTCGCGAATGGCGGGCTGGTACAGCGGCTGGGCGATGCGCACGCGCGTCTCCTGCGCCAGCGGGAGCCGCGCGTCCACGTCCGTGGGAAAGCGGTTGCTCCCCGTGATCTCGTTCAGCGCGCCGTACGCGGGGTTGATGAAGTCGCCGATGTTCAATCCACCGCTCATCTCGCTGTACCGCGCGTCGAACGCCACGGTGGGGAGAAAGAGCCCGCGCGCCTCGCGCACCTCGGCATCCGCGCGCTCCGCGGACAGGCGCTCCTGGCGCAGCCCCAGGTTGGCCTCGATGGCCTGCCGCACGTATCCGCCGAGCGGATCGTCCGCCTGCGCGCTCACCGGCGCGGCGGCGAAGAAGAGCAGCGCGGCACCCGCAACCCGCGCGACGTGTGTCGATCGTCCATCCAGGTACCGCATGTCAGCCACCTCCGGCCGTGGTGAAAGGATTCGAGTAACTTCGTCGGAACACCTGACTACGTGCTTATTTCTAACGACGTTAAGTCGCTGGGCGAAAAGAACCTCCGCGTGGTACGGCCGGCGGGTTACGCCTGCTGGCCCTCGCGGAGGATGCCGCGGATCAGTGCCTCGATGATGCGCCGCGCGGTGGTGCGCAGGTCACGCCAGTCGACCCAGGGATCGTCGCGCTTTGCGATCTGCAGCGAGACGATGCCGTGCACGCTGCTCCACGTCATCTGCGCCAGCTCGTGGGGGTCGGTGTACTCCTCCCGAAACCGGCCGCCGTCGATCCCTTCCTGCACCGTCGCCAGCAGAAAGCCGTACGCGTCCTCCTCCGGGTTCTTCTCCGGATGGTCGTGCGCCGGCGTGCGCGTCATGAACATGATCTGGTAGTGGTGCGGATTGGCGATGGCGAACTCCACGTACGCCATGCCGATCCTGCGCAGCCGCTCCACCGGGTCGTCGATGCGCTCCATCCGCGTGAACTCGCGCCCCAGCCTGGCGAAGTCGCTGTGGCACAGCTCGATGATGAGCGCGTCCTTGTCCTTGAAGTGGTGGTAGATGGCCGTGGGCGTGTACTCGATGCGGTCGGCGATGGCGCGCATGGTGGTCGCCTCGATGCCGCGCGTGGCGAACATCTCGCGCGCCGCCTCCAGGATCTTGTCGCGCGTCTCCTGACGCTCCCGCTCCCGCCGCTCTTTCGTTCCCATAACCGTGGTGTGTGATTTAACAGCGTTAGGTAGATGATATCCGTCAGGTAGGCGGGTGTCAAGCGTGGTGATCCGGCGCCCGGGAAATCCCTCTCTCGCGGCCATCCATCCACACTGCATTCCGGCGGCCGCACGCGTTGTTCCGCGCGCCGCGGGCGTCACCGCGATCCACCGTAACCCCCGCCCGCCCGGCGACGCCCTGCCGGCCATGGACCGTGCGCACGCACACCCGGCTCCCCCACAACCCGAGAACGGCCATGTTCCCCCGGACCCTCCGCAGAACTCTCCCGGCGCTGGTCCTGCTGCCGGTGGTGGCCCTGGGCGCGTGCGGCGACGGCGGCAAGCCCACGGACCCGTCGCCGCCCGGCAACCCCGGCCCCTCGCCCAACCCGCCGGCGGCCGGCACGGGACAGATCGTCTTCTGGACCGACAACGCCGCGCTGGCCCCCATCACCGTCAACGTGAACGGCGAATCAGGGAGCATCGCGGCCGCGCACGCCACGCCCCCCGCCTGCGGGGCGGCCGGGGCGTACACCGTCACGCTGCCGGCGGGGCAGCACGCGTTCACCGGGGCCAACGGCGCCGGCGTCGCGTGGAACGGATCGGTTACCGCCACGGCCGGCACGTGCACCGCGTGGAGGCTGTACACCAGCACGCCGCCCGCGCCGGCCACCGGCCAGATCGTGTTCTGGACCGACAACGCCGCGCTGACACCCATCACCGTGAACGTGAACGGCCTCTCCGGCAGCATCACCGCCGCTCACGCGGGTGCCCCGGCATGCGGCGCGGCGGGCGCGTACACGGTCACCCTGCCGGCGGGAAGCCAGCCGTTCACCGGCTCCAACGCCGCGGGGCTCGCCTGGAACGGAAACGTCACCGTAACGGCGGGCGGCTGCACGCCGTGGCGCCTGTTCAGCACCGGCACGCCCCCGCCGCCGGCGCCCGGCACCGGCCAGGTGGCGTTCTGGACCGACAACGCCGGGCTGGTGCCGATCTCCGTAACCGTGAACGGACTTTCCGGCAGCATCACCGCCGCGCACGCCGCCGCGCCGTCGTGCGGCGTGGCGGGCGCGTACACCGTGACGCTTCCCGCCGGCTCGCACGGCTTCACCGCCTCCAACGGCGCGGGGGTGCGGTGGAGCGGAAGCGTGAACGTGACCGCGGGCGGGTGCAGCCGGCTGCGCCTGTATCAGACCAGCACGCCGCCCACCCCGCCTCCGCCCTCGCCTGGCACGGGCCGGGTGATGTTCTGGACGAGCACGGCGGCGTTGACCCCCATCTCCGTTTCCGTGGGCGGATTGTCGGGCGCCATCTCGTCGGCGTACGCCTCCACGCCCTCGTGCGGCGCCGCAGGCACCTTCACCGTCACGCTCGCCCCCGGCACGTACGCGTACACGGCGCAGAGCGGCGGCGGATCGCGGTGGAGCGGCAGCGTGAGCGTCACGGCGGGGGCATGCCTGGCGCTGCGCCTGACCGGGAGCACCACCCCGCCACCCCCCACTACGCCGGCTCCCGGCTGCTCCGAGCGGGTGACCATCGCCCCCATGCAGCCGGGCCAGAGCACGGGATGGTTCCCCTCGCGGCGATGGGCGGGGCTGGACTACCGCGTCAGCGTGGGCACCTTCCAGTACGACGGAAACGAGCGCCAGTACAACGTGTACGTCCGCAACCGCTACGTCGACAGGAAGGCGTGGGTCAGCGTCGGGTTCAGGGTGGGCACGCAGCCCACGAACACCACCGACCGCCTGGGCACCATCCATCCGGGCGGTGACGACGATTCCACCTGGTTCATCGAGCCGTACGGCCGCACCTCGTACCTGCTGGTGGACGCGGTGCGCGTGGGTACCAGCGACTCGGGAGATTACTACTGCCCGGCCCCACCGGCTCCGTAGCGTGCACCGCCGGTGCCGTCCATCCCCCTCCCGCGCAGGTTCGCGGGAGGGGGTGGCGCGCGCTCAGGCGCCGCCGGGGAGGGCTCCGTCCTGCGACCCGTTCGACTGCTTGACCAGCAGGTCGTACGAGGCGCGCTGGGCGGGGGAGAGCTTCGGCGGAATGCCGAGCACCAGGGCGGGGCGCGACGCGTTCTCCGGCAGGTGCAGCACCATGCACTCCAGCGGCACCGGGCGCGCGTAGTTCAGGGCGCGGCCGCCGGGGTCGATCTGAACCGTGCGCCCCGGCACCGCCAGCGACGCCAGCAGCCGCCCGTATTCCAGCCACTCCGCCACGGGGTCCGACGCCTCGTCCGCCACGGTGGGGATCAGCGTCTCCTCGAAGTAGCGCAGCGCGCGGCGAAAGCCGTCCGCGTTGCTCCCCTTGAGCTCCCGCAGCTGGTCGCGAAAGAAGTTGCGCGGGTCTCGCGCGCCCGTCTGCCTGAGCGCCTGCTCGAACCGCGCGTCGGCGCGCGCGCGAAGGTCGTCGTCCATGGGCGCCATTCTACGCCGCGCGCCCCCGCCCCGCTACCGCGGGTCCGCAGGCCGGCAGACGAACTTCAATCCCGACCACACGGCGTCGATCGCGCACACCTTCACGTCCACGCGGCATTCCGGAGTAGCCGGCGGGCCGGGGGCACACGAAAGGGGCCTGGAGAGGGAGGAATGTGCGCGGTGCACAAAAGTTTGCTGTCGCCACCGGAATGCATCTTGTATCGTGCACCTCCCCCCCCGCGCAACCGCGCCGTCCGCCGCCAGGAGAGGGATAAGCCGACATGCCCGGACTGATGATTCCGAACACCGCGCCCGCGCCGGGTGCCACGGCCGGCACCTTCGAGCTTTCGTGGGAGCTGTTCGGCGAGTTCTGCCGCGCGCTGGCGGTGCGCGTGAGCCAGGATTACCGGCCGGACCTGGTGATCGGGCTGGCCACCGCGGGGGTAATGCCGGCCGCGACCGTCGCCACCATGCTGCAGGCGGACTTCGAGGCCATGAAGGTGAGCCGCCGCGAGCGCGGGCAGGTGATGCACGCGCATCCGCGGGTGCTCTCGCCCACGCCCGTGTCCGCGCGCGGGCGCCGCGTACTGATCGTGGACGAGATCACCACCAGCGGCGACACGCTGCGCCTGGCGCTGGCGGCCGTGCGCGAGGTGGGCCCGGCGCAGGTGCGCACCGCCACCAGCTTCGTGCGTCCCGGCGGCTACCGCCCCGACTACTTCGCCATGGAAACGGACGCCCTCATCGTCTTTCCCTGGGACCGCCAGATCATCCAGGACCACGAGCTCGTCACGCCGGCGATCTACGCCTGAGAGGGTGTTGCTGAACCGGAAGACGTCCTCCTGAGTTCGCTGGCGCTTCACAGCGCCGGATGACTCAGGATGACGTCTTCCGGTTCAGCAACACCCTCTCAGGCGTAGATCGCCGGCGTGACGAGCTCGTGGTCCTGGAT
>DATABT010000460.1:0-3720 GCA_036259455.1 Longimicrobium sp.
CGCGGGCTTTCGCACGCTGCCGGGCAGGAAGACCTACTTGTTGCCGCCGACGAGCAGCCCGCCGTCGTCGTCCGTGGTGGTGCTGCCGCCGGAGCTGTTGCCGGTGGAGGTCGTGTCCGACTTGTTCCCGCCGACCAGAAGCCCGCCGTCCATGCTGGGTCCGTCCACCGGCCCGAGCGGGTCCCTTCCCGACTCGCCGCACGCGGCAAGAACAACGGCGACAGCGATGCCGGAAAAGAAGCGCTTGCGGCTCATGGGTCCTCCTAAAGTGCAGCGTGCCCAGCAGGTAGTAGTGTTGCCCGTCGTAGGGCAAGCACCGTGCCCGGGCGCGATCACGGCCCGGCGTCTCGTCGTTCCGTCGATTCCGGCTCCGTCCCTTCATCGGTTGCGGGTCCGGCGATTCCCGCGCCGGGCGGCTGTCTCCGTCAATCCGGCGGCAGCGCCGCCAGCCTGTCTTCCGTCGACCGTACGTGGTGCAGCGCCCCCACCGCCCGGAAGATCTCCGCGGCCCGGGCCAGCAGTTCGGCGGCTTCGCGGGGCCGCGCCTGTACTTCGCGCAGCAGGCCCAGCTCGCGCAGCATCTCGGCCCGGTCGAACGCCGTGGTCGTCCCCTCGCCGAGCTCCAGCGCGTGCAGCAGGTGCGTCTCGGCCTCGCCCAGGTGGCCCTCGATGCGCGCCAGCATCCCCCGCACCTTGTCTACCTCGGCGAGCGTGCTGCGGTCCCCCACCGTCTGGGCGGCCTTCTCCGCGTGCACGAGCGTAGCGCGGGCCCGGGCGGTTTCACCGATTTGCAGCAGCGAATGCGCCCTGTTGCTGTACAAACGTGCGAGACCCGGCGCGTGGGACAGCCGCTCACCGATCTCGATGCCGCGGCTGAAGTACACCTCGGCTTCCAGCCACTCGCCCATGTACACGCTGACCGTGCCCATGTTGTTGTACGCCATCATGGCGTTGGCGCTGTTGCCGGAGCGGACGAAGGAGCCCACGCTTTCCAGGTAGAGCTTGCGCGCCTCGCGCAGGTCGCCCCGCAGGTGGGCGATCACGCCCGCGTTCTGGCAGGCCAGCCCCGCCAGGTCGTCGTCTCCCAGGTCCAGCGCCAGGTCCAGGGCGCGGGCGTACAGCAGGCGCGCGCTCTCCCAGTCCCCTACCGAATACCGCACGATCCCCAGAACGTTCAGCGCGCGGGCCGCCGACTGCCGCAGCCCGTGCCGCTCCGCGATCTCCAGGCTCAGGCCGGCCAGCTCCTCCGCCTCGTCGAAGCGCCGCTGGTGGTTGCGCACCCGCGCCTGCCCGCGCAGCGCGTCGGCCGCGGCGGAAAGGTCGTGCTCCAGCACCGAGGCGCGGAACGCCAGCGCGTAGTGCCGCGCGGCGGCGTCCCACTGGCCCACCCCCTCGGCCTCCGCCGCGCGCTCGGCGAGGGCGCGGGCGTCGCGCCCGGCGGCCCGGGGGGGCGGCTGCAGCGCGGCGCTAGCCATGCGCGGGAAGCCGCAGGGTAAAGGTGGATCCGCGGCCCGGCGTGCTCTCCACCCGCAGCTCTCCACCCAGCAGGCGCGCCAGCTTGCGCGAGATGGGGAGCCCCAGCCCCGTGCCTCCGTGGCGCGTCCCCGACACCTGCTCGAACTCGTGAAAGATGCGCTCCTGGTCCTCCGGCGCAATGCCGGGGCCCGTGTCGCTCACCCGGAACTCCACCCAGGGGCGGCGGATGCCGTCTTCCCCCTCCATCGCCTCCACCGGCGCCAGCGCCACGCTCACCATCCCCCGCTCGGTGAACTTGACGGCGTTGGACAGGAGGTTGACCAGGATCTGCTTGACCCGGTCCGCGTCGCTGGAGATTGACGGAAGAGGGACGGCCGGCGTCACAGCCAGCGCCAGGTGCTTGTCGCGCGCTTGGAACTCCACCGTCTGCAGCGCCTGCTCCACCACCTCGTACGGCCGGATGGGCTGGATGACCAGCTCCAGCTTTCCCGCCTCCATCTTGGAAAGGTCCAGCACGTCGTTCACCAGGTACAGCAGGTCCTTGGTGGCCCGCTGCGCCCGGCCCAGAAAGGCGAGCGACTCCGGCGGCAGCTGGCCCACCACGCCGTCCAGCAGGAGCTCGTTGTAGCCCAGGATGGCGTTCAGCGGCGTGCGCAGCTCGTGGCTCACCGAGGCGAAGAAGCGGTCCTTGGCCGCCGCGCTCCAGCGCAGCTCCTCGTTGGCGCGCTCCAGCTCGCTGGACCGCTCCGCCAGCGCGCCGTGCAGCCGCGCGTTGCTGATGGCCACCGCCGCGTGCCCGGCCAGGGTGAGCGCCAGCCGCACGTCGCGCGGGGTGACCTCGTACGCCCGCCGGTAGCCGATCACCAGCGCCCCGAAGGTTTCGCCGAAGAGCGCCAGGGGAACGCCGAGCCCCACGCGCATTCCCTCGGCGGCGTGAAAGGGCTCGGGAACGCGGCCGTCGTCCCCCGCCTCCAGCGTCAGCGGCTTACCGGCGCTGGCCACGCGGTCCGCGAAGGGATCGTCCGCGGAGCCCTCCGCGCGCAGGCCGGCGGAGGCCAGGGTGCGGATCTTTCCCCCCTGCGTGGCGCTCACCGTGACGTAGTGCGCGCCCAGCAGCGTGCGGGTGAAGCGTGCCACCATCTGCAGCACCTCGTCGGGGTCCAGCGTGCGGTTGGCGGCCAGGCCGAGCACGTGCAGCGCCTCGCTTTCCTCCGCGCGGCGGCGCAGCATGTCGCGCTCCTCCTGCAGCGCGCGCACCCGCTCCGCCTGCTCGCCGATGCGGGCCAGCGCCGCGGCCACGCGCATCCATTCCTCCGCCCCCGGCTCCACCTCGCCGTCGCCGATCAGGACTACGGCGCCCCTGATCTCCGCGGACCCGTTGCGCAGGGGAAGGAGGAGCGCGGACGCGCCGGGATGGTGCGCCGCGTCGTCGGGGAAGGCGGGGGCGAGGGGATGGACCGCCGGCGCCGGCGCCCGCAGCGCCTCGTCGCGCAGCCGCTCCGAGACGGACGCGCCCTCCGGCCACGCGGCCACGGGGCCCTCCCTGGCGTGCACCCACACGGCGCTGCGCTCGCCACCCGCGAGGGCGCGCAGCGCGGACGCGGGGTCGGCGCTTTCGTAGACGCGGAGGAGGGTGTCGCGAAGGTCCATCGCGGCAGGCGAAGTCCGGGCGGCATGGCGGCGCACCGGGGATCCCCGTGGGAGGCCTGCCGCGCAGCGAGGTGAGATTCCCAAGGTAGCGCACCCGGCCTGTACAGACAATCCACCCGTCCCCGTGAGGGCGCATTCGGCGCGACCGGTGCTCCATCCGCAGGCGAACCAAGCGCTTGCGCGCACACCGCTCCCACGCCGCGGCCCCGAGGGGGCGGGCGGAGGGGGCGGCGGCGTCCATCCATCGAACAGAGAGCGGCGTACTCCGGATCGGCATCGTACGCGCTGCGGCCGATGTGGAGCGGCGCGCAACCAATCGCCCGTCCGGTGCATCTGAATCCCCGGTCCGCCGGCCACTGACGTGAAACTTGACACGGCCGGACACCTGCTGAATATTCAGCACATGTTGGTTTTTTAGCAGCCCTCCTCACGAGCCTTTCCCGATGTCCTCATCGAGACGCGTTCTATTCGCCGCGCTGGCGGCGCTGGCCTGCGCGCCGCACGTGGCGGCGCAGGCTTCACAGCAGGCCGGGGCTTCGGTGCGCCCGCCCGCGACCCTTCGTGCCGCCCGCCTGCAGGGCGAGCTGCGCATCG
>DATABT010000461.1:0-10416 GCA_036259455.1 Longimicrobium sp.
CGCGGCGCCCTCACCCATCTCGCCGCGAACGGCTCCGCCGCGGTCCACGACTACGAGATGGCGCGCTGGGGCGGGACCAGCGAGGACGTGGAGGCGGGGCTCGCGGACGGCTCCTTCGGCATGGCCGACGAGACGGGACGCGACATGAACCTCGCCTTCCGGCGGGGCATGGAGACGGGGATCGGGATGGGGGAGGCGCTCGGCCGCGATCTCGACGGCCGCTCGGATCTCGCCTACCCGGAGCTCTCCCTCCTGCTCCAGAGCTACCGTCGCGGCGTCTCCTTCACCATCCACCCGGCCCTCGGCGCGGAGATCATCCACCAGCACCCCGCCGCCGACGGCGCCGCCATCGGCGACACCGGCCACCGCGACTTCCGCCGCCTTTCCGCCGCGCTGGTGGGGCTGGACGACGGCGGCGTGGTGATGAATGTGGGATCGGCCGTGGTGATGCCGGAGGTGTTCCTCAAGGCGCTGACCGTCGCGCGCAACCTGCACGGCGGCGCGCCGCGCGGCTTTACCGCGTGCGACCTGGACATGAACCGCCATTACCGCCCGCGGATGAACGTGGTGGAGCGCCCCACGCGCTCCGGCGGCGGCCGCGGCTTTTCCATCACCGGGCATCACGAGATCATGGTGCCCCTCCTCGCCTGGGCCGTGGCGGAGCGGCTGGGGTGACGGTGTCATGGAGCGGGCTCCGCGCCTGAGTGGAAGCCGCCGCGCCGCCGCAACGACAGCGGAAAGCCCCGCGAACCGCGCGGGGGTCATCATGACGAAGGCCGCCCCGGTGCAGTGGGGCGGCCTTCTGTACGAAGGGTCCGCGCAGGCGGGACATCACGTGGGTCTTTGCCGCGAGTTCAATCGCCCTGGCTGGTGATGCCACACCGCGAGCCAGAACAGTCATCCTGAGTCATTCGGCGCTGCGCGCACCCTGTCGGATGAAAGTCGCTCGCACCGCCGCTGTCATTTCGAAGGAGGCGCCCGCGTGATCGCTGCCGGTGCACGGACCTCTGGCGCCGACTGAGAAATCTACTCGCCCGGGCAGGTGCCACGCCCGTTCGACGGCCCTCGCCCGAAATCCTTTCTATTCAGGGAGGCGCCACTCCGCAACTTGACTCCACGCAATACCTTGGCGCCGACCGAAGGACCTTGCCAGCATAGCCGAGGGGCTGGTTCCACGGCATGGAGCCAGCCCCTCGGTTCGGAGAGAAGGTCCTTCGGTCGCGCCGCACGCCCTTGCGCCGAGTTCCGGGCGGGCGCTCACTCAGGATGACTGTCGCTCAAGGAGGCTTGGCTACACCCTCTCAGCAGGTACGCCAACCCGTGGGTCCGGAATGCCGGCTCCCGTGCGTAGCGTGCCCAGGAACTGCAGCACGGCGTGGTTGAAGCCGTCGGGCTGGTCGTAGATGAGGGCGTGGGCGGCGCCGGGGACCACGCGCAGGCGCGCGCCCTTGACCGCGTACGTCATGGCGCGGGCGAAGTGCATGGTGACCACCGGGTCGCGGTCGCCCACCAGCACCACCGCGGGCGCGTGCACCCGCGCGGCGGCGTCGAACGCGTCGTGGCGCTTGCCGGCCAGCCAGGTGCGCCCCCAGCGCACCGGCCCGGCCCGGATGTACGCGTCCAGGATCAGCGGCACCAGCGACGGCGGCTCGCGCGGGATGTCACGGAGAAACCCGACGGCCTCGCGCAGCAGCCGCTTCTTGCGCCGGTCCCCCGTCGGCGCCGCGAGGATCAGCCCGGCGACGCGCGCCGGCTCCGTGGCGGCCAGCTCCAGCACCGTCTGGCAGCTGAGGGAATGGCCCAGGTACGCCGCCCGTCCCAGGCCCAGCACGTCGGAGAAGAGGGAGACGGCGTACGCCTGCTGCGCGATGGTCAGCCAGTGCGGCCCCTCCGTCCGCCCGAACCCGGGAAGGTCGGGGGCCAGGACCCGGTATCCGGACGCCGCCAGCCAGGGCCCGTTCTTTACCCAGTAGTCCGCCGAGCAGCCCAACCCGTGAACGAGCACCAGCGGCGGCCCCTCGCCGGCCTGTCGGTAGCGCAGGTTCCAGCCGTCCGCCCGCACCCGGTGCGTAACCACCCACTCCGCGGCGGCGCGGCCCAGGCGCCTGCCGTCCATCCTCACTCGCCCACCTCCTCGCCGGCCAGAAACGCGAGCACCGCCTCGTTGAAGACGGCGGGCGCGTCCACCATGGGGTTGTGATAGGTGCCGCGCAGGACCAGGAGCCGCGAGCCGGGAATCAGCCGCCGCATCTCCTCCCCGTGCGGCGGGGGGATGATGCTGTCGCGCTCGCCCCACAGGATCAGCGTGGGGACGCGGATTTCCCGGAGCAGGGGCCGCACGTCGTCGCGGAGGATGTGGCGAAGCGCGCGCGCCACCGTCCAGGGCCCGGCGGCGAGCGCGTCCCCCAGGATCACGGGGAGAAACGTGGGATCGCCCCATCGCCGCGGCGGGGCCATTTCGTAGGCGAAGCGGCTCACCATCCGCGGGGTAATGGGGCGGGGGAGCCCGGCCGAATCCACCAGCACCAGCCGCTCGATCCGCTCCGCGAAGCGCGCGGCCAGGTGGATGGACAGCTGCCCGCCCATCGAGTGGCCGACCAGGTGCGCCGGCCCTTCCGCCGCGAAATTGAGCCACTCGCCCAGCACGGCGGCCAGCGAGGGGACGTCCGGCAGCGCCGAGGCGGCCAGGCGGCTGCGCCCGAAGCCCACCACGTCGGGAATCAGCACGCGGTGGTGCGCCGCCAGCCCGCGGATGTTGCGCGCCCACCAGCGCGACGAACCGCTCAGCCCGTGCACCAGGGCGACGGCCTCTTCCCCTTCGCCCGCTTCGGCCCAGTGGATGCGGTAGGCGCCGAAGTCCGCCTGGCGCGCGCGCAGGTCCAGGTCGCGCCAGCGCACGTGGCGGCCGGGGGCGGCGCGGATCAGTCCGGAGAGGGTGCTGCGCAGGGGCACGTTTTGCGCGTTCGGGGTATCAGCAATCACGCGTGGCCGGCGGGTTCCGCCCGCCAGGCGGGCACACGAGCAATCCCCGGACCGGCGGTGTTCCGGGCCCCCGTTTCGCGGGGGCCCCAAAGCTGCTATGTTACGGCGTTTTTCCGCAGGTACAACGCATCTCCCGACCCTCCGCGGAGGGTTCGGTTCTACCCGAAATGGAGGCCCTTTGAGCCGAAACCGCGACCGCAACAAGAGCAGCCGCCCGACCGCGATGGACGAGGCGCGCAACGAGCTGTTCGGCCACATCCACCGCTGCGGCGTCATGCAGGCCACGCGCGAGCAGCAGGAGGAGTGGATGAAGGATACGATCCAGTTCCTGGGCGAGCGCTATCCCGCGCTCACCGAACGGGAGCTGAAGGAGCTGGGGACCATCGGCATGCGCTTCTGCAGCCCGGTGATCGCCAACACCGACGCGGCGTCCGCGTCGGAGGCCGCGCAGCAGGAATCGGCCGCGGCCTGACGGGGTCCGCGCGGCGAGTGAGGGGGGGCGGCGTTCCGACCGCCTCCCGGTACCGCCCGCCGCGGGCCCGGTCCGCAGTCCGGAGCGCTCCCCGGACGCGGCACTCTCGACTGTATAGCATGGATCCCGACCCCGGTAGTTTCTCCCTCATCACCATCCTGGGACTGATCGCGGCCAACGCCTTTCTGGTGGCGGCCGAGTTCGCCCTCATCGCGGTCCGCCGCATCCGCATCGAGCAGTCCATTCGCCGGGGCGACGCCCGGGCGGCGCGCGTGCTTCCCGCGCTGGACCGGCTGGAAGAGCTGGTGTTCGCCGCGCAGGTGGCGCGCAGCCTGGCCTCCGTGGCGCTCGGCTACCAGGGCATCCTCCTGGCCCGCGTGTACCTCGCCCCGCTCTTTGGCGCGGGCTCCGTCCGCGTCTTCGGCATCGGGCTGGGCTCGGCGATGGCGGTGTCCATCTTCATCGCTCTCTTCCTGGTCGCGCTGCTGCACGCCACGGTGGGGCAGCAGGTGCCCAAGCTGGTGGCCGTGCACCGGGCGGAGTGGATCACGGCGAACGTTGCGGTGCCCCCGCTGCAGCTGCTTTCCATCGTCCTGGCCCCCATCACCTGGCCGCTCAACTTCGTCGTGCGCGGGGTGGTGCGGCTGTTCGGCGTGCGCTCCACGGGGTTCCACCCGCTCATCCAGACGCCGGAAGAGCTGCGGCTGCTGGTGATGGAGCCGGGGGACGGCGGCGGGGCGGACATGGAAGACGACGAGCGCGAGATGCTGCGCGGCGTCTTCGAGATCAGCGAAACCGTGGTCCGCGAGGTGATGACGCCGCGCACGGAGATGGTGGCGGTGCCGGTGGAGGTCACCCTGTCGCGGCTTCTTGAAGTCGCGACGGAGGAGGGCCACTCGCGCATTCCCGTGTACCAGGGGACGATCGACTCCGTCCTTGGCGTGGTGCTGACCAAGGACCTGCTGCGCGTGCTGTACGAGCGCGGCGGGTCGATGGAGGGCCCGTTCGACGTGCGGTCCGTCCTGCGCCCCGTCTACTTCGTCCCCGACACCAAGCCGGTGGACGAACTGCTGTCGGAGCTGCGGCGGCAGGCGGTGCACCTGGCCATCGTGCTGGACGAGTTCGGCGGCACGTACGGCCTGGTGACGCTGGAGGACCTTCTGGAGGAGATCGTCGGCGAGATCAACGACGAGTTCGACGAGGTGGAGCCGGAGTTCGAGGCCACGCCCGAGGGCGACGTGCTGATCGACGCGGGCGTGCTGATCAGCGACGTGAACGAGCGCTTCGGGCTGCGGATTCCGGAGGAGGAGTTCGATACGGTCGGCGGCTTCGTTTTCGGCACGCTGGGCCGCGTTCCCGAGGCGGGCGACGCGGTGCCGGTGATGGGGCCCGAGGGCGAGATGGAGCTGCGCGTGGAGGAGACGGACGAGCGCCGCGTGAGCGTGCTGCGCCTGACCCGCCCCGCGACCGTTCCCCCGGATCCCGCGTAGTCGTTCCGGTTCCGCCAAAAGCACTCACGCAGAGCAGCAGGAGGGCAGAGAAGCAGAGGAGGCCATCGAATCTCCTCTGCTTCTCTGCTTCTCTGCTTCTCTGCGTGAGTGCCGTTGGCCGGGAGGCGGGAGGTGATGCAGACGCCGCTACGGAACGGCCTCCACGGGCGTCGCGAGCTCTTCGATGAAGAGCACGGCATCCTGGTTCAGCACGATGTATCCAAACCTGTGCCCGCTCTGCAGGCACCGCGCGCCGGTCACGGAGATGAAGCCCTTGAGCGTGCCCAGGTGGTCCGCCAGACGGCCGCCGGGAGAGCGGTGCAGGTTGCCTTCGAGCACGCGGCCGCCGGCAAGGTGAAAACGGTGGCCCTGCGCCCGCTTGTTGCCCACCAGCGACGGCGTGCCGGGCGCGGCGGAGCGGGTGGCGAGCGTGGGAGTGGCGTGTGCGATCATGGTGGGTCGTGCCCTGAGGAGGAGAACGCGGATTGAGACATCGCTCCCTGCGCAACGCCGGGACCACGATGGAACGGCGGACTTATCTGCGTTCAGGGGAACGATTTAGGGCAGTTCGGCGTATGGAGTGGCCGGCGGGAGAGCCCGTCCGGGCGTGGGACGCGCGAGGTGTCCACCGCGGCAACCTGAGAGAAGCGGCGGCGGGCGGAGGTGGGGGTGTACGGAAATCGTACGCCGTCCGGGGGAAAGACAGCGGAGTCGCCGCGGCCGTCATCCGTGACCGCGGCGGCTGAAATCTTTCGAGGGGCCGGTCTACCGGCCGGCGTCGCGGAACACGCCGCCGTAGCGGCCCGCCGCGGCCGCCGGGCGAACGCCGGGGGCGTCGTGCCGGGCCAGGACGCGGTTGGTCACCGTGGGCGCAATGTGCTCGTCCATGGGGAGCATCTCCATGTACAGCTCCAGCGCGCGGTCCACGTCCACCTCGTCGCGCAGGATCTCGAGCAGTTCCAGGATGTTCGCCACGTGGGTTTCCACGATCGCCTCTTCGGCGCGCGCGGCGGCGATCAGGAGCTTGCGCTTGGCCTCGTTGCTCAGGCGGCGGCGCCGCAGCCAGTCGAACATCAGATCCTTCAGGTCCGTTGTAGCAGGGTCGTGCGAGCCCCACCAATCTGACCGCGGGGCCGGGCGGGCCGCAAGTGCGCGCAGGGGCTTGGATGCGGGGCGGTTTCCGATGTATATTTGCGCGGGTGCCCCCCGCGCCGCTACTGCGCGCGGCCCCGCCGCCGAACCACCGGCCCGCCATCCGGGCCTCGCCCCATCTCCCGCCTTTTTGAAGGGCCAAGGGAAAGGCTGAATGGGAACCTCATTTCTCAGCTCCGAAGAGTACGACGAGCTGGCACACCGGCACTACGACGCCGGCGAGTACGACGAAGCGCTGGGCGTCCTTCGCGAGGGGCTGGCGCAGTATCCCGAGTCCGTCCTGCTGCAGGTGGGGATGGGCTACACGCGCGTGGCCCGCGAGGAGTACGCGTGGGCCCGCCAGTGCTTCGAGCGCGCGCTGGAGCTGGACCCCGAGTACGAGGACGCGTGGGTGGGGCTGGGCGAAAGCCTCCTGAAGTTCGGCAAGGTGGACGAGGCGCTGCAGTGCTTCAACCGCATCGACGAGATGGGGCTGGCCGACGACCTGGAGCTGGGGCTCACCGTCGGCCGGGCGCTGTACCGCGAAGGGCTCTTCACCGATGCCCGCGCCCGCTTCAGCGCCCTTTCCGCCGCGCATCCGGACTCGGCGGAGCTGGCGGCGGCGCGGGGCTACACGCTGCACGCGCTGGGCGACGACCTGGGCGCGCGGCGCGAGCTGCGGCGCGCGGTGCGGCTGGACTCCGAGCTGCACGAGGCCCGCATCTACCTGAGCCACCTGCTGCACGACCGCGGCGACCAGCGCGGCGCGCTCACGGAGCTGGAGCAGGTGCCGCCGGCGGAGCACTGGGACACGCTGAGCCTGTGGCGCTACATCGAGCTCAAGGGGCAGCTGGACGGCGTGGCCGAGGACGACGCCTGGTTCCTGCCCTGGCGCGAGCGCCTGGCGGAGCTGGACGCGGAGCCGGACGAGATCGACCACCTGCTGGCGGAGGTGGAGGCCAGCTTCGAGGGCGCGGTGGACGAAGGCGCGCAGGCGGCGCTGGAGCTTTCGGCGCAGATGGACTTCATCATGAAGATCCTGGGCGCGCCCCCCGCCGAAGCCGCCGTGAAGCCCGCGCCGCACCGCATCCGCACGGCCGAGGGCTCGGTGTTCGAGGGCTCGTGGGACGACATCGTGGCGGGAATGCGCGACTCGTGCGGCGAGCCCACCATTTCGCTGGCCGCGTTCATGCGGCGGGCGGCGCGGCAGATCCGCGAGCGCACGGGGCGCGACGTGCCCTGCCACAGCGCCGAGGCCTTCCTCAAGGCCGGGGCCCGGATGGGGCTGCTGAAGATCGAGGAGTGACCCGCAATCCGGAGCCGGTGACCATTCGCCTCTCGCTCGCGCCGCCACGGCCGTGAGCCACGATCCCGAAAGCACCCTGCGCCCGCTGCGGCAGCGCGCCGCCGACGTGGACGCGCTGCGGGCGGGCGCACCCGCGGCGGCCCTGGTGGTGCGCGTGGCGCGCGCCAGCGAGGCCACGCTGCGCCGCATGCTGCGCGACGATCCCACCGCCCCGGTGGAGCTGCGGCTGCGTGCCCTTTCCGACGACGACCTTCCCACGCCCGATCTGCTGGCCGAGCTGCGCCGCCGCAACCGCCTCCCCGTGGAGCTTGCGGCGGCGTTCCACGACCTGGACCTGGCGTGCGAGCGCATCTCCGGCGGCGCGGACTCCGGCCCGCGCGACGCGCAGCTGGCGGTGCACGTGGCGGACGGCCTCACGTTCCACATCCGGTCCTTTCCCGGCGACAGGCTGCTGGACGACCCGGCCTTTGACGACCCCGAAGAGCCGGTGCTGGTGGGGGACGACGAGGAGCTGGTGCACGAAGTGCCGCGTTCCCGCCGGCGCATTCGCTGGCCGACGTGGGCCGCGCTCGGCGTGCTGGCCATCCTCCTGGTCCTCGCCATCCGCATGCGCGGGGACGACGACGGCGATCTGCGGCGCGGCGAGGCGGCCCTGCGCGCCGGCCGGGTGGCGGAGGCGGAGGCGGCGTTCCGCGCGGCGGCCGACGACGATCCGCGCGATCCCCAGCCGCGCGTATACCTGGCCCGCATCTACCGCGAGGCGGGGCGGATGCCGGACGCGGAGCGCGAGATCCAGGCGGGCCTGCGGGCCGCGCCGCGAGACGCGGGGCTGCACACGGAGCGCGGCTACCTGCTGCTGGACGCCAACCGCCCGGCGGACGCCGTTCCCGCCTTTCGCGAGGCGGTGCTGGCGGACAGCACGTCGCAGCGGGCATGGGCGGGGCTGGTGAAGTCGCTGCGCGCCAGCGGCCGCCCCACGGACGCGGAGCAGGTGCTGCGCCGCGCCCCCGCCGGGCTGCGCGCGCTGATGCGCACCGCGGACGCCGCCGCGGTGGAGCGGGCGGTCGCGGACTCGGCGGGTGCAGGCGCGACGGCGCCCTGAACGTGATCTCGCGCGGGCGCGGGCGCGAGGGCGGCTGAAGCCGCGGGCCCGAACGGCCACATGCCCCGTCTCCGCTCGCCTGCGCTCGCGGAACGGGGCTTCGACTGTTACATCGATCCGGATCCCGGGTGCGAAGGGTTTCCTCATTCGCACTCTCGCACTTTCGCACTTTCGCACTCCCCGTGGACGCACTCGACCGGCTCTACCGGCGCGTATCCCTGGCCCTGGCGCGCGACCCCGGGCGGACGCTCACCGTGGGCGACCTGTACCAGGAGGTGGTGCCGTACCGGCTGATCCGCTCCGAGATCGGCTTCGCGGAGCTGGCGGAGTACGAGCACGCGCTGCTGCGCCTTCTTTCGGGCGAGCGCGAGTACCTGGAGACGGAGCGGCCCGAGGTGGCGGAGGAGTTCCGCCGCGAGCTGCAGGCGCCCAACCCCATCCTGGGCATCTACCGCGACTACGCGGACGTGGGCGTGCAGCCCAACCCCTTCGCGCCGCAGCCGGGAGACCTGACGGCGCCGCCGGCCGTAGTGGTGGCCGCGCCCGCCGCATCGAACGTGGAACTGCCCCCGCCGGCCGACCGCGCCGATCCCGGCGGCTCCACCACGGCGGAGCCGCCGCCCGCGCCGCGGCTGCGCCCCAGGCCGTGCCCCGGCTGCCGCGCGCCCCTGCCGACGGACCGGGAGGCGCGCTTCTGCCCCTTCTGCGGCAAGTGCCTGGTGCCGGTGCCGTGCCCGGACTGCAGCGCCATGATGGAGCCGGAGTGGAGCTTCTGCGCCACCTGCGGATCGCCGCGGCACACCACCGCCGGTGCGCCCGCGCCGCGCCCGGAACAACGCTTGCGGTAGCGCCATCCGTTCAGGCGGCCCCGCCCGGTGCATGGCTCGGCGGCGGTCGGGGATTCAGGGAGTTGCGGACGGAGCCGATGCGGAACGTGCGGTGGATCACGGCGGCGGCGGTGCTGCTGGCCGTTTTTGTCTCGGGATGCGACCGCGGCGGCCAGGGCGGCGGCGGGGAAAAGGCGGATGGAAAGGGCGCGGAGGAGCCGGGTGATTCCGGCCCGCCGCCGGGCCAGCTTCCACAGGGCGTGACCGCCGAGCAGGGTAACGAGGGCCGCCGCCTCTACCGCTCCGCCTGCGTGATGTGCCACGGCGAGGGCGCCGCGGGAACGCAGCTGGGCCCGTCGCTGGTGGACAACGACTGGTCGAACGGCACCGGCTCGTTCGAGGAGATCATCCAGGTGGTCACCGAGGGCGCGCCCGCCACGGAGCAGTTCGGCGTCCCCATGCCGCCCCGGGGCAACGGCGCCTTCGACGACGCGCAGATCCGCGCGGTCAGCGCCTACGCGTACTCGCTGGCCCGCCGCGGCGGATAACGAAACGGGGCGCGTACCGACGTGCGCGCCTCCGCTTCCGGGCCGGGCGCGTGTTACCGACTCCGGCAGCCGCCGGCTTTCTGGTGGAGCGCCGCGCGACACCCCCGGTGGCGATCGGGCCGCCGCGGCCGGAGGACCTTCCCCGCCGCCGCCCGCGGCTGCATTCGCGGCGCGAATCCAGCCCCCCGGGCTGCAGCCGAGATCCTGGGCCGGTGCTCCGGCCGGGGCGGCGATGCCGCAAGCGGGGGGCGCCTCCCTGGGGAAATCCCTACGATGGTTTCCGGGTCCGCGTGATCCGCCGCGCAGCATGGAGCCTGCTCCTCCCCAGCGGATCAGCGAAGAACGATAACTGCATGTCTGGCCTCCCGTGATCGGGACCCACGACTTTTCCGTCACCGAGTTGGCGCTCCGTATCCACGAGAGCGCCGGCTCCGTCGCTGCGTTCCACGTCCTGGTGGCCGGAGTGCGGGAGGTTCTGCCCCTGCGCCGTGCCTGGTGGGTGGGGCGCGAACCGGCGGAGGCGTGGCCCGACGAGGCCGAGCCCCCCGCCGGCCCTGC